>CANQWW010000042.1 GCA_947627655.1 uncultured Acinetobacter sp.
TTTTGTGTGTAGGCTTCTTCATTTGAAAATTATATCGCTAAAAAAGCCTTTACAGATAGGTTTGTGCAACAAAGCCACTCTAAAAATAAACCCGCTTTCCAGCGGGTTTATTTTTATCTCATTCGAGATTACATATTCGGATACTAATTACATGTTAGGATATGAGCTTGCGCAAGGACTATCCGAATTACATATTCGGATAGTTCGGACCACCAGCACCTTCCGGTACAACCCAGGTGATGTTCTGAGATGGATCTTTAATGTCACAGGTCTTGCAATGCACACAGTTGGCTGCGTTGATCTGGAAGCGTTTAGAACCGTCATTTTCTTCCATTATTTCGTAAACCCCTGCAGGGCAGTAGCGCTGTGCTGGCTCATCCCATTTTGGCAGGTTTACATCCACTGGAATCGAAGCATCCGTCAGCTTCAAGTGCGCAGGCTGGTTTTCTTCATGCACCGTATTCGATACAAAGACTGAAGACAGACGGTCAAAGGTCAACTTGCCATCCGGTTTTGGATAGTTTGGCTTGAAGTTCACTGCATCAACAGTTTTCAGCGCGCTGAAGTCTGGCTGTAAGTCGTGAAGCGTAAACGGCACTTTAAAGACATTCTGGTCGATGAAGTTAAATGCACCACCCATCCATTGACCAAATTTGTGCATGGCCGGGCCAAAGTTGCGTGAGTTATATAACTCTTCTTTCAACCAGCTGTTGTTGAATTTGTCGGTATAAGAAGACAGCTCTTTTACAAAGAAGTCTTCACCTTCAACCACACGTGCAACTGCCAGATCACCGCCTTTCTCTACACCAGCCGCAATCGCTTCAAAGACTGCTTCACCACAGAGCATGCCTGATTTCATCGCAGTATGTGAGCCTTTGATTTTGGCAAAGTTTAAGAAACCAGCATCATCACCAATTAAAGAGCCACCCGGAAAGGTGAATTTCGGCAGAGAGTTAAATCCGCCTTTGGTCACTGCACGTGCACCATAGGAAATACGCTTCGCACCTTCTAAATACTGTTTGATTAGTGGATGGGTTTTCCAGCGCTGCATTTCCATGAACGGGTACATGTGCGGATTGGTGTAGGACAAATCCACGATCATGCCTAGGGTCACCTGGTTGTTCTCAGCATGGTATAACCACCAGCCGCCCGAAGAACCGGTTTCAGACAATGGCCAACCAGCACCGTGCATTACCAGGCCTGGTTTATGTTTCGCAGGATCAATTTCCCAAAGCTCTTTAATGCCGATCCCGTAATGCTGCGGATCAGCATCTTTGTCCAGGTTGAATTTCTGGATTAAACGTTTACCCAAATGACCACGACAGCCTTCAGCAAAAATTGTATATTTGGCATGTAGTTCATAACCTGGAGTGAAGTTATGGGTTGGTTCGCCATCTTTACCAATGCCCATGTCACCGGTCTGAATGCCTTTGACTGTACCATCTTCATGGTAAAGAATTTCAGCAGCCGCAAAGCCCGGGAAGATCGATACTTCCAGCTCTTCGGCTTTTTGGCCCAACCAGCGCACCACGTTGCCGAGCGAGATGACATAGTTGCCATCATTGTGCATGGTTTTCGGCACCATCCAGTGTGGCGCTTCTTTCGAGGTGGTTTCAGACAATAAGAAGAAAGTTTTATCTTCTGTCACTGGCACATTTAAAGGCGCGCCTTGTTCTTTCCAGTCCGGGAATAATTCATTCATGGCACGCGGTTCAAGCACAGCACCAGAAAGAATGTGTGCACCCACTTCGGAGCCTTTTTCTACGACACACACGGACAGATCATTCAGGTTGTTTTCAATTGCAAGCTGACGGATTTTGATCGCCGCAGAAAGACCCGCAGGGCCTGCACCTACGATGACTACGTCAAACTCCATCGATTCACGTTCGATGTGCTCCATGTAGGACTCCTCATATTACATTCGGTGGCAACCATAATCGGGGTGATTGGGTGCTGCCATGAGTATTTATAATTCCTGGACACAAAAAGCTTAGTGTCTTTAATCTTGTGGGCTAGTATAGTTTTAAACCCAGTTTAAGCCAATTGGCTGAAACATATTATTTTTCCGTCATTAAGGTCTTCTACTATGAATAAGTCAGCAGAACATCAAGCAGCGACGAAAAAACCAGCTATAAGTGATGATAAAAACTTAACCAACATCGCACAATACTTAAAAGATGCACAGGGCGGTCACAAAAGGTCAATTCCCCCTTTAGAGCAATGGCAACCAAAGCATTGTGGAGCAATGGATTTAAAGGTTTTAGCCAACGGAGAGTGGTGGCACGAAGGTCAATTGATTAAACGTCAGAGCATGATTGAGCTGTTTTCGACCGTGCTCTGGAAAGAAGAGGGCAAATTCTATTTAAAAACGCCGGTCGAACAAATCGAAATCGATGTTGAAGATGAACCATTCTTTGTGAATCAGGTGGATCAGGTCGAAATCGACGGCAAGACTTATATCCAGCTCAGTACCACCACCCAGGATATTGTGATTGTTGATGCAGCACATCCAGTCTTTATGCGGACTTTTGCAGATGAACAGCGTCCTTATGTACATGTACGTTTTGGTCTGAATGCGGTGATTCAACGGGCTGCCTTTTTGCACTTGGTGGAAATGGGAGAACTGACAGAAAATTCTGCGGGTGAGACCATTTTAAGCTTGAAAAGTGGGGATTTTCTCTTGCATTTGAGCACCTGAGGTTTAAGCTTTGTGACATGTCCGACCACTTGAGCAAACAGTCTCTGTATGCGTGCCATTTATCCGATTTCTTCCTCCCTTGACCCTGTTCTGGACATTAGTGCTGAAGCACCAATTGGAATTTTTGATTCAGGGGTTGGCGGGCTTTCGGTAGCTTTGGAAATCGCCCGCTATTTGCCTAATGAACGTTTTGTCTATTATGCCGATACGGCCAATGTGCCTTATGGGCCGCGTGAAGATCAGGACATCCGTGAACTGACAGCTCAGGCGATTGAATGGTTATATCGTCAGGGGTGTAAGGCGGCAGTCGTCGCTTGTAATACGGCTTCAGCGTTTAGTCTGGATTATTTGCGTGCCCATTATGGTGAACGCTTTCCGATTATCGGACTGGTACCCGCCGGCAGTTTTAGCCACCCAGTCCAAAACCGTCGCGGTACTGGCGACCCCGGCAACTTTTCGCGGTCAGTTGATTAAAGATGTCATTAGCCGTTTTGCCGAGCCCGCTCAGGTCAAGGTGATTTCGGTCACCTGTCTGGATTTAGTTCCTTTTGTAGAAGCTGGGGAACAGATGAGTCCCGCGTGTCTAGCGACTTTAACCCAGGTTTTACAACCTGTGGTAGATCAGGGTGCAGACTATTTGGTACTTGGATGTACACATTACCCCTTCCTAAAATCGTCAATTCAGTATATTTTTGGTCAGAAAATGACATTGATTGACTCAGGTCTGGCGGTTGCCCGGCAAACGGCCCGTATTCTGATTAAAAATGAGCTATTATTTGAAGATAGGCCTAAGAGCAGTATCAGGATTGCGCTTTTTGTCAGCGGTCAAAATGCTGAACAGATCCAACCGATTATACAGCGCCTGATTCCAGACGATATAACGTGGTCGGTTAGCAATATTGGGTCTTGATCGCTCAAGCCAGTCAATGACACATATTACTTTAAAATTTTTTTAATTTTTATTATTGGGGCAAGTATATGCCACAGCTCATGGAAACAGCGGTGAACTGTGCATATTCGCGGTAGTGGGAGAGGGTACGCCATGCTCGATAAACGTTATCAGGTCTTTATATCGACATCTGGTGCAGAAATGCAGCCAGAACGCATGATCTTGTCGCAAACATTGGTTGGTATGGGGTTTTTCTCCTGGGGCCTGGAACAGCGGACGCCTTTAAGTACCGCCTTTGCCCGTCGCCAGATTGATGACTGCGACTATGTGGTGATTTTGCTGGGTAGCCAGTATGGTGAACAATCGGTTTCCGGTGTCGGCTATATGCATCTCGAATATATTTATGCAATCACCAAGCAGAAGCCGGTCATTGTCTTTATGCATGAAGAACCCGCTGCACGCGATCCGTCCTTGCATGATGCCAAGCCCGAATTACGCGAGAAATTTATTGAATTTCGTAAGCTCTTACAAAACGAAGTCGATCAGGTTTTTACTTATCGCAGCTTGCGTGACCTGGAAATGGCAGTACGTCTAAACATGTCGCAAATGCTGGAACGTTATCCGGTGAGTGGTTGGGTACGTCCGCAGAATACCCAGACCTTACATGATGAAATTGACCAGCTGAAGGCGCAGATTGCCCAGATGGAAGCCGATGCCGGTAAGCGCGAACTGGACCCATTTCTGAGCTTGCCAAAAGTTTCTATGCATGAAGTATTTTCCTTTGAATACCGGATGCATGCCTATCAGGATGGTAACTTTAAAGAATTAAAAGTACAGAAAAAACTCACCTGGGCTGAACTGCTCAGCATCTTGGGTTCGACCTTTGTCAATCCGACACCGGAAGAGTTTTTTTCCAAACGTATGAATGAGTTTTTAAATGAGACCGGTCTGGACGATGCGCGTATGCAAATGCCGCGTGCCCATGCGGTTGCCCGTGCCCAGATGAATATCCGCGCCCTGCATAGCCTGAAACTGCAAATGCGCCAGAATGACTGGATTGTGCCGACTGGCCGTGATGACCGGCAACGCCTGTTGTGGCAAGTCACGACTAAGGCACAAAAACTGATGGAGAGCAATTTGTTGGATAAAGATCGGGTTTTTCAATATAAGTCAGTATATTAATCCATTCTATAAATAAATTAAAAACTGTTAAAGTACAGGGGTTAACCCTGATAACGGATGTTCTGAATGTTTGCGAAACCGAAAGTTACCATTATTCTGGCCAATCTCGGTACTCCTGATGCGCCTACTGTTCCGGCAGTACGGACTTTCCTGCAACAGTTTCTGTCCGATCAGCGGGTAATTGAAATTCCTAAACCGATCTGGCAGATCATTTTACGTCTGTTTATTTTACCTTTCCGTCCTAAGCGCGTTGCACAGGCCTATGCAGAGGTGTGGGGTGAGGATTCACCGATGCGTGAAATCCTGTTAGAACAGGTCAAGGCGGTGCAAGCCGAGCTGAGCCAGCAGTATCCGCAATTCGACCTGAATGTCGTACCGGCCATGACCTATGGGAATCCGAATATTCAATCTGTTTTGAAACAACTGAGTGAGCAGCCGCAGGAGCATGTGATTCTGTTGCCATTATTCCCTCAGTATTCAGCGACCTCAACTGCACCTTTATATGATGCCGTGGCAAAATGGGTCCTCACCCAGCGTAACTTGCCAGGTCTTTCCATCATTCGGGATTATTATCAGCATCCGCTGTTTATTCAGGCTCTGGCGCAAAGTGTCCGGGATTATCAGGCCGTGCATGGCACCCCAGAGAAACTGTTGATGTCGTTCCATGGTATTCCACAGCCTTATGCGGACAAGGGTGATCCCTATGCAGACCGTTGTCGGATTACAGGCCAACTGGTTGCAGCAGCGCTGGGGTTAAATGAAGACCAATATGCAATTAGCTTCCAGTCCCGTTTTGGTAAACAGGAATGGGTCAAGCCGTATACCGATGTCCTGATTGCAGACTGGGGCAAGCAGGGGGTGAAATCCATTCAGGTCATGAGCCCGGCTTTCTCGGCAGACTGTCTGGAAACGCTGGAGGAATTGGCCATGGAAAATGCCGAGACCTTTAAAGCACATGGCGGTGAGAGCTATCGCTATATTCCGGCGTTAAACAGTCGTGAGGATCATTTGCAATTGCTCAATTCATTACTACAGGCTAATCTTGAGGCATTGACTCATACTCTTGCCCACTAATTTTTGAGGTTTAATGGCCTATGCTCCAAGTCAAAATTGTTCCTGTGACTGCCTTTCAGCAAAACTGTTCTATTCTTTGGGATAGCGACAGCAAAGAAGCAGTTTTGATTGATGCCGGTGGTGAGCCTGAAAAACTCAAGGCCGAAGTTGAAGCATTGGGATTGACCGTAAAAGCCTTATGGTTGACCCATGGCCATCTGGATCATGCCGGTGCCGTCGGGGCATTGAAAAAAGCTTGGAATGTTCCGGTCATTGGTCCACATAAAGAAGATGCATTCTGGCTGGATATGATTCAGGAAGTGTCTGCCCGTTATGGCTTTCCCATTCCGGAAAAAGTAGAAGTCACTGAATGGCTAGAGGGTGGGGAAGTACTCAAGCTTGGTCATGAAGAGTTTGAAGTGCGCTTTGCCCCAGGCCATACTCCAGGTCATGTCATGTTCTATAACCGTAATAATGGCTTACTCTGGACCGGTGATGTGCTGTTTAAAGGCTCTATTGGCCGTACTGATTTCCCGCGTGGTAATCATCAGCAGCTGCTTGATTCGATCCAGTGTGAATGCTTTAGCCTGCCGGATGATACCCAGTTTATTTCCGGGCATGGGCCAATCAGTACAATCGGCTTTGAAAAGCAGCACAATCCGTTTGTGGCAGGTAAGGCGGGTTAAGATAGTCGTATTCATCCAAAAAAAAAGGAATCCATTCAGGATTCCTTTTTTTAATTCATTTATTTTTAAGGAGTGTGCCTGAGCTATTTTAAGCAAAGGGATCGTTTTGTAACTTGTAGACTTGTAGTTTAAGAATCCAGACCGCAAGTGCGATCAGTCCTCCTATGGCAAGAAAAAAATAATCATGGCGTATGAGGCCTATACCGACACTGAAACAGCTCAGCAGAACAAACAGGAACAGCACGGCCTTGAGCGTGATCACCAACATGTATAAATCCCCAGAAAAAATAAATTATTGATATTCCTTGTAAATTCTTATTTTCACCATTTGTTTTTAGGTTGAAAATTATTTTAATATCAAATACATAGGATGCTGATGAGTTTAACATCCAATAAAAAAATAATTCAAGATGACAGCAAACTTGAGTGGAAGAAAACTTAAAATATTTTCTGTAGGCGTAGAGAGGTCCAAGCTGGTTTTACTTTACATCGCTTTCAGTCAAGCTTTAGGTAAAAGGATTATGTTGTAACTGACGGATCTGAAGTCTTAATACCCAAATCGCCAAGACCAGCAGAACACCAATAGCAATAAAGATATAATCTTCTTGCCAGATACCAAGGCCGAAACTGGTACAGCACATCAGAAACAGTAATAACATGAACACTTTGAGCAAGAGAATAAACATCGCTCGGTCCTCTTTTTATTTTTTATTTTATGGGAATGGTTATTTTAATTTTATATTAATAATCAATTATTTGTGTTTTATTCTATGCAGTCTAGCATCCAATAAAAAAGGAATTCAAGATGAATTCCTTCTATTCATCATAAAATATTTAATACTGATCTTCTTCTCGCCCACCATCAGCTTGCGGTGCATCTTGTGTCGGCAGCTTATATTCTTCATTGGCCCACGCACCGAGGTCAATCATTTTGCAGCGTTCAGAACAAAAAGGGCGAAAGGCATTGTCTTCCCAGGTGGTCAGGGCATTACAGCGCGGGCAGTTTAACGTGGTTGGCATGGACACACTCCAACAAAAATCCAGGAATCAATTAGGCAAATATAGCCGCACTTGTTAGACTTATGCGGTTTTCCTTAGTTTGATCTGATTATGCCAATTCGTCAATTTCAAGCGCAGCGCATGCATGCCCCTCGTGACTTCCAAAGCATCAGCCCTGAACCGGTTTGTGTAGAAATTGGCGCAGGCAAAGGTAAGCATGCGCTGTTATTCACCGGCACGCATCCAGAGCATCAGCTCATTGCAATTGAACGCACGCGTGAAAAATTCCTGGCCATGCAAAAACAGCATGCCTTAGAAGGACAGATGAACCTGAAAACTGTGCATGCCGATGCCTTACCCTGGATCGTGCACGCGCTCTATCCAGCACAGGTGGAGCAGTTCTTTCTGCTGTATCCGAATCCGGAACCGCATAATCCGGCCCAGCGCTGGGCCAATATGCCATTCTTTGAATTCCTGCTGTCACGCCTCAAAGCAGGCGGTACGATTACGCTGGCCAGTAATATTCCAGCCTATATTGATGAAGCCGAACAGCAAATGAAAGAGCTCTGGAACCTGCCTTATGAGAAGCAGGTGATTGCTGCCGATTCGGCGCGTACCCATTTTGAAATTAAATATCTGGAACGCGGCGAGTTGTGCCAGCAGCTGATTATTACCAAGCCTGAGGGTTATGCCACCCGTTTTGATCATTTCCAGCCTTTACAGGGGCAAAATGCCGCTGCTGCGGAATAATGTCATGAGCCAACGTATTGCGATTGTGGGGGCAGGCCCGGCAGGACTGATGGCAGCAGAAGTGTTGAGCCAGCAGCAGTATGAGGTGCATGTCTATGAACAAAAGCCCTCAGCAGCACGTAAGTTTCTGATGGCAGGCAAGACCGGACTGAATATTTCACATGCAGAAGCACTAGAACAGTTTATCCAGCGTTATGACCAGCCGGAATGGCTGGCGCCTTGGATTCAACGCTGGGATGCGCTCTGGATTCAGCAGTGGATGCAAGGCTTGAGGATTGAACCTTATATCGGCTCTTCAGGTCGGGTGTTTCCCACTGAAATGAAAGCTGCCCCATTATTACGGGCCTGGCTAAAACGTCTGACTGAGCATGGCATCCAGTTTCATTATCGTCATCAAATTCTAGATCTAAAAAATCATCAGCTACAGATTCATGATTTAAAAAATGATTGCGCATTCACAGAAAACTTTGATGCGATTGTTTTGGCCTGTGGTGCCGTCTCTTGGTCGCGACTCGGCAGCGATGGTCAGTGGCAGTCCTGGCTCAATCTGGATGAGATTGAACCTTTCCAAGCCAGCAATGCCGGGGTGGAATATCCTTGGTCCAAATTTATGCAGCCGGTTTTTGGCCAGCCACTGAAACGGGTTGAAGCCTGGGTAGAACATGCTGACAAGGCCATGGGCGATATCGTCATCAGTCACTATGGTTTGGAAAGCGGACTGATTTACAAGCAGGGTCGCGGCTTGCGCGAGCAGGTGAAACGTGGCAAGCCGATGCAGCTGTATCTGGACTTATTTCCGGATCAGACCAGCGCGCAACTGGCGCAGAAACTACAACCGGGCAAGAAACAGTCCTTAACTAACATCTGGCGCAAGGCGGGGCTGGAAGGTGCCAAAGCTGCGATAGTACGTGAGTTAGTGCCCAAACACCTTTGGCAAGATGCAGAGCAACTGGCACAGCAGATCAAAAACTTGGCAATTCCACTAACCGGGTTCCGCCCGATTGAGGAAGCCATCAGTTGTGCCGGCGGTGTCAAGGCTGAAGCTTTGAGTGAATCTTTGCAGCTGAAGTCCAATCCGCAGCTATTCCTGTGTGGAGAAATGCTGGACTGGGATGCGCCGACGGGCGGTTATTTGCTCACAGCCTGTATGGCCACTGGCCGTGCAGCAGGTGAAGGCGTCGCAACCTATTTATCTCGCTCATAGCCCGGTATTAGAAGCCACAGAGGCATTAGCAAGATCAGGCCAGAGCAAGATCGGACCAGCGCTCAACTGCTATTTTGCTTCAGTGTGTAGCAGCAACCGTCTAGACTAAACTCACTGCACTCATTTTACCGAGAAAGCCAACCAGCGCATCTTTTCTATTTTAGATGCGCTGACGTTTGCAGTCTTTACTGCGCTTGAGCTGAAGATGGCTGCTGTGACTGCCAGTGTTCCAGCTGTTCCTGTGCCTGAATATACTGGCCTAAACCTTTGACGGTTTCTTTGGCATCATGCTGTGTGGCCTGTTCTGTTGACATGCTGCTCAACAGTTTTTCCTGCTGTTCCCAGTACTGATACATCAGCCCCTGAATATAGCGGCCCTGTTCAGTTTTCAGTTCTAGTCCCTTAAGCAAGGTCAATGCTGCCTGTACATGGTCACGTTGGCGTTCTTGCAGAATCTCCTCGCTTAAATTGCCTTCGCTACGCATACGTGCCACGTCTGCTTCAATATCATCATTCAGCGATTGCAGACGCTGTTCAAAGTCGTTGATTACCGCAATATCATGCGCATCATCTGCTGTGTTCGGGAAGCTTTTTGGCGCTACGGTTTGCAGCTCTTTCATCATGTCTTCAGCTGCTTCATTCTGGGTGGTCGCCGTTTGCTTGGGTTCATCTTTCTGGTTACAGGCTGCCAGCAGCAACGCTGAGGCAATTAAGGTGACGCGGCTGAGATGTTGTAGGTTTGACATGGTTTGATCCCTTGTTGATTTGTGAAGTTTTATATTTTTTTAAAGATATAAGCATAGCTAATATAGGGGAAATCTATCTGCTGGTGTGGCTGTTTACCTGTATAGGCAAACACAATCTGTTCAAACTGCTGTTTAAGTTGTTGCTGTTCGCCTTCCGGCAGGGCGGCAATAAAGCTGGTAGAGAGTAGTCGTTTGGATACCACCTGTTCAACACTGCCCGTGTGTAGATGAGGCAAAGCAGTTTCATTGACCAGCCGGAACAGGGATTGACCTTCGAATACCTGTCGCCATTGTCCACTGTGATAGCGCGGTGTATCACCTTCCAGCGGCAAAATACAGTCAGCCAGGGCTTTGACCCAGTCCACTTGAATATCGCGCTGGTTCCAGATCAGCACCAGATGGCCTTGCGGGGTCAGGATACGATAGATGTCCTGCACACTGTCACGATTGGAAAACCAGTGAAAAGACTGCGCGCAGAACACAGCATCTATAGATTGATCGTCCAAGGGTAGCTGGTCACTCATCGCCTGAATGGTCGGAATATCTGGATGTTGCTGTTGCAGTTGCGCTAACATTTGTGCCACAGGATCAACTGCCAGGATATGTGGACTGAGCTGTTTGAGATGGGAAATAAATTTACCCGTACCGGCACCGAGGTCGAGCACCCGGGCCTCTGGGCTTAAATTCAGTTGCTGTTGCAACCAGGGCATCAATGCCGCAGGATAGCTGGGTCGTGCCTGCTGATAGCGATCAGCAGCGCGACTAAAACCTTGTTTTGCAGCCGGATGTAATAATTGTGTCATATTTTGCGCTTTTTAATCCTGGTCTTCGCTATAAAATAGCATATGCATTTTTGCACCTTTTTGCGCCATTGAAATTGTAATGGAAGCGTTCGTTTAACAGGCATGGGAAAGTTATGGAAAAACAAATCGTCTTTGAAGATGAATATATACGCGCAATTTTTATGCCCGGTTCATCTTCGGAACTGATCTTCTCTTTTGGAGATCTGATCACCCGTGCCAAGGGTTTAAACATCAATGCTGAAAAGTCCTTACAGAAATTTGGTTTTAATGTGCTCGGTATCATGCCCAAAGACAAATCTTGGTTTCCGCAAGCCTCCATGCAGAACCTGCTGCAAGCAGTGGCTGAACTGATTGCACCTTTTCAGCAGCGCATCGCCTACGGGGGGTCAATGGGAGGTTATGCCGCAATTAAATATTCTAATGCGCTAAACGTGCAGCGTGTGGTTGCCTTGGTACCGCAGTATTCGATTGACCCGGAAGATGTCCACGACGCCCGCTATAATATGTTCTTCCAGGCCGAGCTGAATACTGGCATGCGTATTGAAGCTGAGGATGTCAGCAGTGCACGGGAATACATCATTATTTACGACCCGCATTATGCGCAGGACCGTGCCCATTATCAAAAACTGCAAACGGTGCTACCAGCGCACCACGTGCTGCATCTAGCCTTTACCAATCATGATGCGGTTGCAGTCTTGGCAAGCTCTGAACTGGTAAATGACTTTCTTCGGCATGAATTTGACGCCAGCTATTTCTACCAGAAAATGCGTCGAGTGAAAAAGAACAGCAAGTTCTATTATCGCAAGGTGATTGAGAACCTGTTGCCCAGACACCGTATGGCGCTGGGCCGTATCCTAAAAAATAACGACCTGCAACTGGATGCGCAGTTTTTTGATGCCAACCAGAAACAGACCATCTTGCGTGAATTACTGCGCAACAAACAGGTGGATCAGCATGATTTAATGAAGCTGGGGATTCAGGTCAATTTGCCTCAGGAACACCGCCAGATATTGTTAGATGCTTATGGGCATGGTCTGGTCTTTAACGTAATCAGCAACAAGATCGAAAGCTATGCCGATCAGGCCATTGCGCTGAACCATAAATTCCTGATTCCGATTTATGCCCGCGGCAATGGTTTGATGACCATCAGCCTGAATGATAAGCGCTATTTGGTGGTTATGAATGACCGGCATGTTATGAAGCTGGTCAAGGAACGGGATGCGCTGGCGCTGGGGATGCACCCCATCTTAATGAAGCGTTATGCAGACTTTTATATGTTCAGCTATAAGGAGCTGAATCTCACCACAGATGAGTACGGCGCAGCCAGTTTTGTTAACGAGAGTGACAAAAATACGTACTTTGTGACACAGAGTGAAGTTAGTTAACTTTGAATTACACTAAAAAACAATAACTTGACTTATTGTTTTGGCATCATAAGATGTATTTGAGCGGTATGAAATTGGTCCATACCGTACGCGATATTTTTCGTGATCAGGGGTACATCTTATGCAAACACGACAGCTCGTTACCGTATGTCTCATGTTGACATTGGGTTTACCAAATCTTGCTTATGCGCAGCACGGACAGGTTCACCCCAGCATTATTTTTCTGAGTGCAACGCTTGTATTTCTTATGATCCTGACAGTTTATATTGTTTATAAGATTCGCCGTTCTCTGCGCAATCATCTAGACAAACCCACGGACTGAGACGGGGCTTTAAAAAAACGGTTGAAAACCTCCAGCCATTTGCTTTTAAATGGTTGAATATATTGTCATATTATATTTGAGGGTAAAGCCGTGAAAGCCGTATATTTAGATTATGCCTCTCTGGATCAAAAGGATCTCGACTTTCAGGCATTAAAAGCACGCTTTGGTGAACTCACCTTGTATCCCGCTACTACAGCCACCGAAGTGCTGACACGAGTGCAGGAGGCTGAGGTCATTATCACCAATAAGGTGGTGGTAAGTGCGGAGATTATTCAGCAATGTCCTCAGTTAAAGCTGATCCTGATTTCTGCGACTGGAACCAATAATGTTGATCTGGAGGGGGCCAAAGCCCAAGGAATCACTGTCTGTAACTGTCAGGCCTATGGGACCTCTGCGGTGGCACAACATACCCTGATGTTGATGCTGAATCTGGCAACCTCTTTCCTGCATTATCAGCGACAAGTCCAGCAAGGTAAATGGCAAAAAGCCAGCCAGTTCTGTCTGCTGGATGCACCCATTATTGAGCTGTCTGGCAAGACCTTGGGTATTGTCGGATATGGCGAGTTGGGCAAAGCAGTTGCCAGGCTGGCCGAAGCCTTTGGGATGAAAGTACTGATTGCAGCCTTGCCAAACCGTCCGGCAGACGACTCACGTATTCCATTCGCCGAACTGTTGCCACAAGTCGATTTTTTAAGTCTGCATTGTCCTTTAACAGAAGATACCCGTCATTTGATCAGCCATGCCGAACTTGCTGCCATGAAACCTAGCGCTTTCCTAATCAACTGTGCGCGTGGTGGGATTATTGATGAAGCGGCATTGGCACACGCCTTATGCGAAGGGCAGATTGCTGGAGCAGCCACCGATGTGCTGACTGTAGAACCACCGCAAGCAGGTAATGTACTGCTTGATGCCCGTATTCCCAATCTGATTGTCACGCCACATAATGCCTGGGGCAGTGTCGATGCCCGGCAACGAATTGTCGAGCAGATGGTCGAGAATGTCATCGCCTTTCAGTCCGGTCAGCCGATCCGTCAGGTCAATTAAAAAAAGCAAAATGCTGATCCAGAAAGATCAGCATTTTTTTAGGGTTTCCGGGTCTAAAGTTTTGAGCAGATTTTTAAATTCAGTCTGAATCAGCAGTGAATCTGGATTAAACAGAATTTCACGGTAAATCGATTGTGAAGTAGTGGTTAGAATATTTGGTGGCGTGTCATCTGTGGTGCGATACTCGGTTTCTAGCATGCGCACCAAACGCTGGTCATGAAAATATGCTGTCCGTTTGGCGATGTAGTCCTGGCCCTGAATATCAATCACCAGCTTGCACATATTTTTAAGCCGATAAAGATGAGCTTCACTCTGGGCCGGGATATTCGGGGCATTGAATGAAGAAAAATGCTGAATCTGCTGACCTTCGGCTTTATGGGTATAAGGTGTCGTCACCAGTGTTTGGCTCGGGGAGCCCGGATCATCCATCGTCGCCAGATTGGTCAGGGTTTTGCCGGAAACCAGTAATACAACATACAGCATGGCGATCCCGACCAGGATACCAACTATAAAGCTGAGGAGAATCTTTTTCATTCTTGTTCTCTTCTTATCAATGTTGTTCATCTCAGTCTAAGTAAAGTACAGCTTTCTCACAATGTAGATACATAAAAAGCCCACAAAGGGCTTCTTATTCATTTACTTATATTACAGATCAGTCACAGCATAACTGGTGGCACCGCCTGTATTTGCAGAGGGCGGGGATACCGAACTTTGGGTTACAGTGGATGACTGACTCAAAGGTTGCTGTTCAATCGGTGCAGGCTGACTATTACTACCGCTTATAGCATCTTTAGTTTCCTGAATTCGCTGATTGGCTTGCTGCGTGACCTGAGCTGCGCCCTGATCCACTTTATTGATGGTGGTCGCCGTAGTGGTTTTGGTATTGTCCCAAGCCTGGTCGACTTTTGGCTTAACTTTAGCGACACCTTTTTCTGCCACTTTTCCGACTTTTTCAGCCGTATTAATCACCCCTTCTTGGGCTTTATAAGCAAAGACATGCAGCAGATTCGGGTTTTCACCATAGGGTGCAACCGGCTTCGCGGTGTCCTGAGATGAAGTTTCATTGGCCTGAACATTTTGCAGCAAAACTGGGGTGCACAGCAGCAGGGCTGTACTGAAGAGCATCGTTTTTTTCATCATCATTTTTTTCATGCTCATAAGGGCACTGACCTCGTAGAGTAAGATAACGGTTTTTGATTCTGTTTTTCAGTGTAATAGAAGGGGATGTAAAAACAATGGATATTCTGTGCAATTCACTTAACTCAATGCATGGCAAATCACAGCATATATTTTGAGTGGGCTAGGGGTGAAATGGGTGAAAGATAAAATTTTTAAAATAAGAAAATTGCCCCGCATTCTGGCTGAATACAGGGCGAGCAGCTTAGTTACATTGCTCAATGGCTTCTTTGGCAAAGTGGTTACGCAGTGCCAGGAAGTTCTTTTGTGTAGTGGCATCATACAGGTCAAACTTTTGTGCGGAACTGGTATTGTCACGCATGAATGTGGCCGAACCTGCATCAATTAAAGTTAAGCCTTTAAATGACCATTGCTCGATCACACGGCTGTTTTCCAGTTCACCACGGAATTCGATCACGCATTTGTCGCTAAATTTGGTCAGCTTTGCGCTGTTATTGGTCGTTTCAGGATAAGCCTCTAGGTTCTGCACTTCTTGTAATACACCCAGTTCTAACTGCGGAATAGTTGGTGCAGATGTACAAGCTGTGAGTGCGATACCCGCAAGAGTCGTCATAATGAGAGTTTGAAATTTCATGTGCTTCTTTCTTGTTGAGTGTTGTTAAGGGGAGTATATGAAATATATGACGAAATGCCTAGAAATGTTGAGAAAGGTTTTTTTTAACTTTCTTCATATTCGTAGGCAGTTAGCAAGGAATAGAAGCTATTAGGTCGTTTATCTAAATATTTTGATAACTTATAAAAAGGTATTTCAACTTTAAAATCACCAAATGCATAAGCAGTGACAGTATATGGTGCAAAAAATATTTCTAAGCCATGTTCTTTAATGAGGATAATATTTGAGACGATCTGCTCACTTCCTTGCTTAACCCACTCTTTATCGAAATCATCAAATTCCGAGCGATAAGCAATTTGTGCTAATAAATCCTCATAGCAATAAGACTTAATAAATGCCTCTGCTTCTAGAATATTTTCTGAGTGAAAAAGTAAGTTATAGTTGATAAGAATGGCTCTCCCATTGTTTACATAGAAATTTCTAGTAAAAAAATGGTGATTACCATGTGCTCCACCTGTATAAAAATAATTTGTAAATATGAAACTCACGAAATTATTTCGGACATATCCGATGTCAGCATTTATTAAAGTATCGTAAATATCTCGAAATGTGGGTTCATTATTTTCTCTTTCGATTTCTAATGGTTTCTCAAAGAATCTTTGTCTTAAATGAATTAACTGGTCTAGAACTATTGAATATATAAGATCATTTACTTCTTTAAAGTTATCATTTGCTGCTTTAATGACAGGGTAGTTGCTATTAAATTCATATCCTGTAAAGGATTTAACACTTTCAGATATTTCTTTTAACTCAATTCTTGGTTTCGTAGAATCTTCATTAATCCTTTCAATATTTCTTTGTTTGGATGCTAAATCTAGTGATCTGAGAACCTTAGTCCATTCTTGACTTTGTAAATCTCGATTAATATTTATAAACTGGATTTCTGATGCGATAGTACTTGGTACTTGACACTTATCGAGTTGAATTGGGATTAAATAAATGAATCCTTCTGGATAATCTTTTCTCTTATCTGCAAAATATTTTAATTCACGTTGAACATAACCTACTTTGGAAACACTATCAGAAGACATAAAGACTAAGACAACATCAGTATCTTGCATATTAGCTTTGATACACTCGTCCCATGCTTGTCCAGGCAGAAGATCATGTTCATCCATCCAAGGATTAAAATTTTTTCGTTTTAATTCTTCATAACATTCTAAAACAAAGTCTTTGTCTTCTTTTGCGTAACTAAGAAATACTTTCATACTATTTAATAATAAAAAACCCCACTAATTTATAGCGGGGTTTTGTTTAAATTTCAAGCAACTAATACTTAATGTTGAAGCACCGAAATATCAGCTACTTTCGTAAACAGATCACGAAGCTGAGCCAGCAGACGTAAACGGTTTGCTTTCAGGTCAGCATCATCCGCCATGACCATTACACCATCAAAGAATGCATCTACTGGTGCACGCAGAGCAGCCAATGCAGACAACGCAGCTGTGTAGTCTTTCGCAGCAAATAGCGGCTCAACCACTGGTGCGATTTTCGCAAGTTCAGCGAATAATGCTTTTTCAGCATCCTCTACCAGATTGGCTTCAACCACAGCACCCGTCGGTGCAGCTTCTTTAGCCAGAATATTCGCTACACGTTTGTTGGCAGCAGCAAGAGCCGCAGCTTCAGGCAGATTGCGGAAATGATTCACTGCATTGACACGCTTGTCAAAATCAAGCGGTGATTTTGGTGACAGCGCTTGAACCGCCTGAATCACATCAACTTCAACGCCTTGGTCTTCGTATTTGGCACGGTAACGACCTTCCAGGAAGGCAACTGCATCTGCCAATGTCTTATCGTGGTCTTTCAGTACATCGCCATAAGCAGCCAGAGCCAACTTGATCAGGTCTTCAATTGAAACATCAAGCTCATTTTCAGTCACCAGACGCAAAATACCAATCGCAGAACGACGTAGCGCAAACGGGTCCTTAGAACCTGTAGGTGCCTGACCAATACCGAAAATACCCGTTAAGGTATCTAGACGATCCGCAAGCGCAATGGTTGTACCTGTTTTGGTTTTAGGCAGAACGTCACCAGCGAATTTAGGCAGGTATTGTTCACCCAAGGCTTCAGCCACTTCAAAGTTTTCGCCTTCAAGACGTGCGTAGTAAGTCCCCGCGATGCCTTGAAGTTCTGGGAATTCACCCACCAACTCTGAAGTTAAGTCGCATTTCGCCAGCAGAGCTGCTTTTTCAGCATCTTCCGCTTTTGCACCTGTAATTGGCGCTAGCGCTACAGCCAGTTTGGCAATACGTTCAGACTTGTTCCATAAAGTGCCCAGTTGTGCCTGGAATACCATATTTGCAAGTTTCTCTTTACGAGACGCAAGCGGTTGTTTCTGATCTTGAAGGAAGAAGAACTCGGCATCCGACAGACGTGGGCGAACCACTTTCTCGTTACCTTCAATAATTTGAGTTGGATCTTTAGACTCAATGTTTGAAACAGTAATGAAGTAAGGCTGTAATTTGTTTTCAGCATTGACTAAGCAGAAGTACTTCTGGTTGTCCTGCATAGTCGTGATCAATGCTTCTTGAGGAACAGCAAGGAAGCGTTCTTCAAAGCTGGCACGAA
>CANQWW010000043.1 GCA_947627655.1 uncultured Acinetobacter sp.
TAAAGGGAATAAAAATTAGCACCAGCACGGTTCCAAAAATTACGCCGCCGAATACACTGACACCAATTTCCTGACGACTGACTGCGCCGGCACCAAAAGCAAAGACCAGTGGCAAGATACCGGCACCAAATGCCAAGGAAGTCATCAGAATCGGACGTAAACGCAGGCTGGCCCCTTCCAGTGCAGCTTCGACTGCCGATTTACCCTGTGTTTGTGCCAATGAAGCAAACTCGACAATCAGAATGGCATTTTTACAGGACAAGCCAATGGTGGTCAGCAAGGCAATCTGGAAATAGATGTCATTCGGGAATCCGGCCAGCGCACTGAAAATGATATTGCCACCAATACCGAGAGGAATCGCCGACATCACTGCGGTTGGAATGCTCCAGCTTTCATATAATGCCGCGAGACACAGGAAAATAAATCCAATCGAAACCACATACAGCCAAATGGCCTGATTACTGGACTGTTTTTCCTCAAAAGATAAACCGCTCCACACCACGTCCATGCCATCCTGGTTCGCCACCAGCTGTTCAACATCCTGCATGGCCTCGCCGGTACTGGCCCCTTTCGTGATATCTGCTTCCATCTGTAATGCTGTATAACCCATGAAACGGTTGACCACTTCCGGACCTCCACTCCAGCTGACAGTCGAGAAGTTACTAAAAGGTACCATCTGATTCTGATCATTACGTACATGCCATAGGGCCAGATTTTCCGGTTTGGAGCGGAATTCGGCATCGCCTTGCATCATGACCCGTTTAATCCGCCCCCGATCAATAAAGTCATTCACATAGTTGCCACCCCAGGCTGCAGATAAGGTGCTGTTAATCGCTGTCTGGTTCAAGCCATTGGCCATGGCCTGTTTCTGGTCAATATTCACTTTTAATTCAGCCTTTTCAGGGTTAGAGCGTTTGCCCAGATTTTCAAAGGTCGTATATTGCGAAGCTTCAGTTGCCAGCTGCTTAAATTGCTGATCTAAAAACTGCCGGCCATTGCCTTCTACATCACGAATCCAGAAATCCAGACCGTCCGTTTGTCCGAGGCCACTCACTGAAGCCGGCATATTGACATTGACCTGTGCATCCTTAAAGTTACGGAAATGCTGCATGGCACGTTCACGAATGGCTTGGGCGGTATTTTCTTCGCCCGGACGTTCATCCCAGTGTTTTAAGGCAATAAAGCCTGTCGCTAGATTCTGTCCAGTCCCAGAGAAGTTACGTCCATAACGGATCATCACCAGATTAATATTGTCTTTTTCCTGCTCTAGAAAATACTCACGAATATTCTCCCCCACAGCTATCGTATTTTTCAGCGGCGCGCCTTCTTGTAAACGGATCTGTAAACTCAGAATCCCCTGGTCTTCACTCGGTAAAAAACTGGTCGGCAAGGCTTTATAAAACAGAGCGAATACTGCCATCAGGCCGGCAAAAATCACCAGACAAATGGCTTTGTGATCCAGAGTCAGTTGCGAGATCGATAAATAACGCTGCTTTAAGTTTTCCAGCTTTTGGTTAAACCATAGCGCCCAACGCGCCGGCTTGGGATTCGGTTTCAGAATCAGGGCACAGAGTGCCGGCGTTAAAATTAAAGCCACCAGCAGCGATAATGACATAGCTGTGACCAAGGTAATCGAAAACTGGCGATAAATCACCCCGGTTGAGCCACCGAAAAATGCCATCGGAATAAAGACTGCGGTCAGCACCAGCGTAATCCCGACCAATGCCCCGCTAATTTCCTGCATCGACGCCAAAGCAGCCTCTTTGGCAGAGAGCTGTTTTTCATGCATCAGGCGCTCAACGTTTTCCACCACCACAATCGCGTCATCGACCAGCAAACCGATCGCCAGCACCAGTGCAAACAGGGTCAAGGTATTAATACTCAGCCCCAAGGCATAAAGAATAGCCATGGTCCCGAGCAGCACTACGGGTACAGTAACCGCAGGAATCAGCGTGGCACGCCAGTTTTGCAGGAAGATAAACATCACCACAATCACCAGAATAATTGCTTCGATCAGGGTTTTAACCACCTCTTTAATCGATTCCTGCACGAAAGGTGTATTATCCCGCGGATAGGCAATCTTATAACCATCAGGTAACTGTTTGGACAGACGCTCAATTTCGGCTTTAATTCGTTCCGAGGTGGCAATGGCATTCGCCCCGGAGGACAGGGAAATAGCGAGACCTGCGGAAGCATAACCATTATTGGTGCTATAAGACTGATAGTTTTCCGCCCCCAGTTCTACCCGGGCCACATCTTTTAAATAGATAAAACTGCCGTCGCGGGCAGATTTGACAATAATATTTTCAAACTCTTCTACCGTACGCAAACGGGTGCCTGAGGTCACTTTGGCATTGAGATACTGATCATCCACGGCGGGTAAGTCACCTACGGCACCAGCAGCGACCTGGGTATTTTGCGCTTCGATGGCGGCCCGGATATCGCTCGGCATCAGATTGTATTGTTTAAGTTTGTGAGGATTCAGCCAGATCCGCATCGCATATTGGGAGCCAAATACATCGACTTCACCGACCCCGTCCACCCGGGAAATATCTTGTTCCAGATGGGTAGACAGATAATCCGACAAGGCAATATTGTTACTGCGTCCGGATTCGTCATACAGGCTGATGACCATATGGGTATCGCCCAGTGACTTGTAGACATTGACGCCTTGACGCTGTACATCTTCCGGTAAGCGGTTGAGCACGCCATTGACCGCATTCTGTACCTGAACCTGAGCAGTGTCCGGATCAGTGCCATTCTCAAAGCTAATACTGATCCGGCTACGTCCCGAGGAATCACTGCTGGAGCTGAAATACAGCAAGTGATCAATTCCCTTAATTTGCTGTTCCAATACCTGAGTCACACTTTCCTCTACCGTCTCGGCAGAGGCGCCCGAATAGGTGGCAGACACCGTTATACGTGGCGGTGCAATATCTGGATAGCGTTCTACAGGCAAATTCATCACCGCAAACAATCCGATGGCCATGACCACAATGGCCAGCACACCTGCAAAGATCGGTCGATGAATAAAAAACTTAGACAGCATAGGTCTGAATCACTTTAAATTTGAGGGCAGTAATGCGTGTTGACGACGAGATCAGTGTATGGATATTCAATGACTGGCATTGAGAATGCAAGCGTTGATCACAGAAAAACATGTATAAAATTAAATCATGAAGAAATTATGAAGATTTCAACTTCATCCTAGTTTTCAATTATTTATACCGATATTTTTTTATTTTAATGGCATAAAAAAACCCTGCTTGCGCAGGGTTTTTTCTTGAATCAGGTCGCGAATTAAGCGCTGAACTGGTTCATAGTGTTTTTCGCATCATCATGTGCTTTCAATGCGTTGTCACCAGAGAAGATCTCTTTGTGGTCATCACCGATGTCTGAACCCGCCATTGCTTGGTGTTTCACACAAGCGATACCACCGCGGATTTCTTTACGTTGTACGCCAGCAACATAAGCCAACATGCCTTCAGAACCGAAGTAACCTTGAGCAAGCTCATGCGTAGAAAGCGCAGCTGTGTGGTAAGTCGGAAGTGTAATCAAGTGATGGAACACACCCGCTTCACGAGAAGCATCTGCTTGGAAGGTACGTACTTTCTCATCAGCATCAGCAGCCAGTTCAGTTGCATCGTACTCAGCGCTCATGAGTTTAGCACGGTCGTAAGCAGATACGTCTTTACCTTCAGCAACCCAACGGTCGTAAGCTTGTTGACGGAAGTTTAACGTCCAGTTGAATGAAGGCGAGTTGTTGTAAACCAGTTTCGCATTTGGAACTGTTTCTTTAACACGGTTCACCATGTGAGCGATTTCTTCAACGTTTGGCGTTGCAGTTTCAATCCAAAGCAGGTCAGCACCGTTTTGCAGACTGGTTACACAGTCCAGTACAACGCGGTCGATTTGTGTACCTTCACGGAACTGGTACAAGCCAGAAGCTAAACGCTTAGGACGGTGTAATTTACCATCACGTTTGATCAGGATTTCGTCTTCTTGCGCTTCTGAAATGTCGATTTCAGTTGTGTCTAAGTAGCTGATGTATTGAGAAGCGATGTCGCCTGGCTCTTTAACCACTGGGATTTTTTGAGTTAAGTCAGCGCCTTCAGAGTCAGTACGCGCCACGATGATACCGTCATCAAGACCCATTTCTAAGAATGCATAGCGAAGTGCGTGGATTTTCGCGATGAAGTCTTCGTGTGGAACTGTAACTTTACCCGCTTGGTGACCACATTGTTTCGCATCAGAAACCTGGTTTTCGATTTGAAGTGCACACGCACCCGCTTCGATCATTTTCTTCGCAAGTAAGTAAGTTGCTTCTTCGTTACCGAAACCAGCGTCGATGTCGGCAATGATTGGCACAACGTGAGTTTCAAAGTTGTCGATTTGCGCTGTGATTTCAGCAACTTTTGCTGTATCGCCTGCTTCTTGTGCTTTTTTAAGTGCGCGGAACAGGTCGTTTAATTCTTTCGCATCAGCTTGACGTAAGAATGTGTAGATTTCTTCGATCAGTGCAGGAACAGACGTTTTTTCATGCATAGACTGGTCAGGAAGTGGACCAAATTCAGAACGAAGTGCAGCAACCATCCAACCAGACAGGTAGATGTAGCGACGTTCAGTCGTACCGAAGTATTTTTTGTTCGCAATCATTTTTTGTTGTGCAATGAAACCATGCCAGCAACCCAATGATTGAGTATATTTGCTAGAGTCTGCATCATAAGCAGCCATATCACGACGCATAATCGCAGCTGTGTATTTCGCAATGTCTAAACCGGTTTTGAAACGGTTCTGAAGTTGCATACGTGCCGCATCTTCAGGACTGATGTCTGCCCAAGTGTTACCGAACTTCGCTTTTAATTCGCGGATTGCATCAATCGCTGTTTGATATGTAGTCATGATATTTTCCTGTATTAATTTTAGGATTTTCTTCAACGTGACACTAAAATCAGACCCTCAAAACTTTGTTTAGATTTTAGTCATCCCGTTGTGATGGTTTAAGATTAGTGGCTATCCAAAAATTAATCCAATATTCTGCAAGAATTATCACTATTTATTTAAAAAATATGTAGCTGAAAGTCTAATTATGATTTTTATACCACTAACTAAATTATTGATTATTATATTTTATTTTAGAAACAGGATTGTCTGTTTTTTCTGCAAACTGTACAAATAGCATTCATTAGACTTAAGTCTTGAGTAGCATTTTTTACCATTTTCACCCTGCTCTGCTGCGACCTTTCTCACAGAACAGGTTCATTGGCTCTTTTAGAATTGTATACTATTCACACAATAATTCTCTTATCTATTCCTCGGTTTTCTTTTGCCAATTAAAAAGAGTTTTAACTGTTTAATCTTGCTGTTTTGTATTTTATATTTGCAGTTCAATTTTCTTAAAGAACGGAGGAAATGACCCTCGGCTTAAGTTTATGAATATTCCTGCATTAATATAAAAAACATGAAGCAGAAGAGGGTCTTTTTTTCGTCGCCTACATACACAAGCCTTGGTACTTATGGCATAATCATCATAATTTCATAATTTTATTTTCGGTATTTTCTTTATGAATCTGGAGCGAGTCGACCTCAATCTATTAATTTATCTTGATGTACTTCTTCGCGAAAAAAATGTCACGCGTGCAGCGGAACAGCTTGGTGTAACTCAGCCAGCTATGAGTAACATTTTGCGTCGCTTACGCAATCTTTTTAATGATCCCCTGTTAATCCGTTCTTCTGAAGGGATGACCCCGACTGAACGTGCTTTGGAATTACAGCCGCGCATTCGTGATGCATTATCAGACTTATCCATGATTCTGGAACCCCGTACCGAGTTCCGTCCTTATACTTCAAACCGTGTATTCCGGATTATGACTTCAGATTATGCTGAAGCTACTTTAGTCCCTCGCCTGGTCAAAGCCTTGCGCTCTGAAGCACCCAATGTGGTTCTGGACTTCCTGACCCCAAGTGACGTGTCATATCGGGATATGGAACAAGGTAAGGTAGATCTTGCCATTAACCGTTTTAATGAAATTCCACAAAGTTTTCATCAGGTTCTGGTCTGGCGCGACAGTTTTTCCTGCCTGCTGAATCATAAACATCCGGCAGCGACCAATTTAAACTTAAAAAGCTACTTAGATGCCCAGCATATCTGGGTTTCAAAAACTGGCATGGGCGTCGGCTTTGGGGTCAATCCGGAAAAACAGGCTGGACTTGGCTGGATTGATCAGGCACTGGAACGGATCGGGCAAAAACGTAAGATTTCAGTCTTTACCCGTCATTATCAAATGCCGGGCTTACTGGCGTCCAATGTCGATCTGGTGGCGACCTTGCCTACCCGTATTGCCCGCCTGCAAGCCAAGAACCATAATCTGATCCTTAAAGATCCGCCATTTTATATTCCAGAGTTTGAGCTGAAGATGGCATGGTGTCCTTTATTACATCATCACCCTGCTCATCGCTGGTTACGTCAGCTGATTCTGTATGTGGCTCGTCAAATGATTGAAGAGGAAAATCGTGAGTTCCTGCTAAATAATTCACAATTTTCACCTTACTAAAATTATTTCTCCTTCCAATTGTCTTTTTGCTTATACTGTAAGGACTTGAGCGTGATTAGTTATACCTCAAGTCCTTTTTTGTGTTAAAAATATTCCAAGATACTATGCATCCACAGGTGGATTTGTGAGCCTCTTACAAAATATCGTGATTATCTTAATACTCATCGCGGGGGCCGGTTTTTTATCTTTAACAGAAATCGCCCTCGCTGGTGCCCGCAAGGTCAAACTGAAAATTTTGGCTGAAGCAGGAGATATTCGTGCTCAAAAAGTTTTAGATCTACAAGAAAATTCTGCTGATTTCTTTGCAGCCTCCCAAATTGGTTTAAATGCTGTCGCCATTCTCGGCGGTATTTTAGGTGAAGGCGCCTTCCGTCCTTATATTTACAGTTTCGTGAGCCGCTTTTATCAGGGGCCTTGGGCAGAAAATATTAGCTTTGCCCTGTCGTTTACTATGGTGACCTCGCTGTTTATTCTGTTCGCAGACCTAATGCCGAAACGTCTGGCGATGATCGCACCGGAAAAGATTTCCGTGGCGGTGATTGAACCGATTCAGATTTTTATCATCCTGTGTAAGCCTCTGGCCTGGTTTATCAATGCCATTGCCAACATGCTGTTTCGCCTGTTTAAGGTCAACACGATTCGCGATGACAACATTACCTTTGATGATATTTCTGCGGTCATGGATGCCGGGGCACAAGCCGGCGTACTGCAAAAACAGGAACATCATTTCATTGAAAATGTATTCGAGCTGGAAGAACGTAATGTGCCTTCCAGCATGACTACCCGTGAAAATGTGGTGTTCTTTACCTTAAATGAGCCTGAAGAAAGTATTCGACAAAAGCTGGCCGAGTATCCTTATTCAAAATTTCTGGTTTGTAGCAATGATATTGACAGTGTAATTGGCTATATCGATGCCAAAGATATTCTGGTGCGTATCTTAAACAATCAGTCGCTGTTGCAGTTAAATGAAAGTACCATCCGCAATGTCCTGACCATTCCCGATACGCTGACCTTATCGGAACTTCTGGATCGCTTCCGCTCGACCAAAGAGAAGTTTGCGGTAGTGATCAATGAATATGCTCTGGTGGTTGGGGTGATTACCCTCTCCGACATTATGATTACCGTGATGGGAGATTGGGTGACCCCGATTGAAGCCGAGCAGCAAATTATTAAACGTGATAATAACTCATGGTTAATTGAAGGCAGCACCCCGATTGAGGACATGAAACATGCACTCGAAATTGACTCCATGCCAGATGAGGAAAATTACGAAACCTTGGCCGGCTTTATGATGTTCAAGCTGCGTAAAATTCCACGTCCTGCCGATACCGTCCTGCATGCTGGTTACAAGTTTGAAGTGGTCGATGTCGATCATTTTAAAATTGACCAGCTTCTGGTGACCCGTTTACTGGAACCGAATCAGCATATGCTTCAAGAAGAATCAGATTAATCTGATTCTTCTTTCACACTAAAAATAAAAACAATAAGGCTTAATCATGAATTTTTCTGCACTCTTGGCATGCTTCAGCTTTTATTCGTCGCTCTATCTGTTCTATTTCTTTTATAGCCATCAACAGCGTCCGTTGGTATTTCTGGCTGCACTTGTGTTATTGCTGGTGAGCGTCCTGCTGCTACCTTATCCGTATGAACGCAGACGGCGCGGCTTTGATGCTACCCTGACTTGGGGCAAATATCTGGTTTGGCCTTTATTCACCTGGTGGAGACTGTTTATTCTGCCGATGAAATGGATGCTCAGCCTGATCTATAAGGATTAAAAAAGCACCCATCTGGGTGCTTGGCATACTTAGCGACCAAACTTGCTGATCAGCTCATCCAGTACCGCCTGGTAATGAATGCCGATGTCATCTTCCAGAATTTTATAAGCATTATCGCACTGTACCATTGGCCAGCCTTCTTTCCAGAACGGGAAAATATTATGCAGGTCATGCGTTACAATCGCATCTTCACGCACAATGGCTTGGGCAATCTGGCTCAGGACCAAAGCGGTTTCGGCACCGTCAATCGCCATATAATCAATACCGCGTACTTTTAAAATACGAATCCGGTCTTTCTTATAACGAATTTTTTTAACTTGTGCTTCGTTTAGCCCCAAAGCTAAAGCGACCGCTTCTAAAAACTTAGATTCAAATGACTGATGCAACGCCACCAAGGCTTGCTTATGTGCTTCCTGACGACCCGCTTTACCACCCTGACGAATGGTTTCTGTGGCTTCGGTATTCAAGACATCACTTTTCATGCTCTGCAAGATGTCCAGAATTTCGATATCGCTTAATGTCTCAGGAGATTGATCAGTCATGAACTGTCCTTAAAATAAATTCAATAAGCCGCTATTTTCGCATAATTCACGAGGAAAAAGATAAAATCCTGCATCAAGACAGCGGAATTAATACCTCAGGTTCTGGGACACTAGGCCTGATTTGCACTATAGTAAGGAGCCGGATTGATGACAGCCTTTTTATTTCATGCCAAACCCACATGTAACTGTGCAGCTGCAACAGCTCAAGCTGCTTTATCCTGCAGCATTCAAGCACAATTACCTGCTCTATGGACAGATTAAAACCAAAGGTCTATTCGATGACCGGCGTGAGCTGCTGCCCTGGTTACTCGCAGCCATAATTTTTATTCCGATCAGTCTGGTACTCAAAGATGTGTTGAGCACCTGGTTAGGACTGACTCACCCGTTGCAGGCACAGAGCTACGCAATTCTGGTCATATTGCTTGCTCTCATGTTAATGATGCCTGTAGTGATCAAACAGATCCGGCATTCCTCTCACTCCCTGTACCAGCTGGTGCAACATCATCCGCTTAAATTGACGGCTGTGATCTTGTTATCCGTATTGAATATGGTGTATTTACAAAACACCTGGCTGATGTGGAGCTTATTGTTTTTCGGTATCCGTTTTGGCTTTATCCGTTTTTATAAAGAAAATCTGTTTCGCCAGGCCACCCAGCCCAGCGAACAATATCAACTGCATCAATTACGCCGAATCTGTTTTTGGGCCTACAAGCAAAACCGTAAAACCTATTTCAAACTGCGTCTGATCTCCAAACAGCATGCTCAGTATCCGCACTTAAGCCAGCAACTTAACCAGTATGCAACGCTCTACACCCAGCTGCTTCAAATGGAGCATCAGTATTGTAAACAGATCAAGCATATCGATATTGATAGCTATCTGGACGAAAAGCTTTAATTTAGCCAGTTTTTTAAATTGCCTGGCTCCATCCGCAGACCTACTCATGAGCATGCTTAAAGTCTGTACACGACTGAAATAAAGCGCATCTATTGATTGAAAAGACAACAAATAATCAGAAATTATCTTGCCAATTTGTTTTCGCTGCTCTATGATTGCGCGCATGCCCGAGTGGTGAAATCGGTAGACACAGGGGATTTAAAATCCCCCGCCCACAAAGCGTGCCAGTTCGAGTCTGGCCTCGGGCACCATTTTAATTCTGGTTAAAATGGTGCGATACAGAAACCCAGCATTTAGCTGGTTTTTTTGTACCTGAAATTTATAAACACAAGGTGCCCTACCCATGTCCGCACCCCGTTCTTTTGATCTTGCCCAATTACAATTACGCCATCCCGATGCTTTCTTTTGCAGACTGAATTACAGCCGTTATAAATATTTAAATCCAAGTATTGATCTGCACTTATATTTACGTATTTTTATATTGATTATGCTGACCGGGTTTTGCTGCTTGTGTTTTTCCCTGCCGTTTTATCCTGACTTTGTCACTTCCAAACATCAAGCGATCAGTGCCGGTTCGATTGTACTGATGACGCTACTTTACCCTTATATCTGGCTTTCCCAATATCAGGCCAAATACAGCTCAGCACGTTATGCCAAACGCCTGCAATTCTGTTTATACCTGCAAGTTCCGCTGGTGATTCTATCCTTGCTTAATTACCAGTATGTGCATTCAGCGCTCATTGCTTTGCCCTGCCTGCTCGTGCTGGCCTTCAGCAGTTTTATTGCCATATTGGTTGAGCCTGGTTTTAGAAACTCGACCCGCAGCACCTTATTGGTCCGTTTGCAAAAAATCCGTCAACTGGCTTATTGGGCTTACCGCCAATCGCAAAACAAAGCCCCTCAACCGGTGCCACATCAACAGGATTTAAAGCTGTATTATCTGACTTTGCATCAGCGCTGCATGCAGGAAGAACAAAAACTGCTGGATGAAATTCATTATAAAAGTTTAAAAGAAGCCTTTTCAGACCATTAAAAAAGCCCTGTAAAAACAGGGCTTGTGCTTACCATTCACGATTGACGATCAGCTCTTCCATTTCAATATCGAAGTATCCATACTCCTGCACGATCATCATCATGGCTTCAGCGATATAATCCGCAGCAGTATCATCAAGCGAAGAATCCAGATCTTCAAACTGCGGCTTCATGGTATTGATCTCGGCCACGGCATCATGAGCATGCTGGTAAATTTCCTGCTCAGATACATCAGCTTTAGCGACCTTCTTGGCAAAGCGTTCAATGTGCTGCTTTACTTCAGCAACCAGAATATCGGGATAATATTCATCATCAAACATGGGGAGAAGTAAATCTGCAAACATACAGGCACTCTAAAATCATCAGGAGAATTCAAGCGTGCTATATACCATATTGCTGCCTAAAAAGCCAAACCGTACGCTATGTTAAAGCCTTCAACCTGCTCTCAATGCCCTTGAGCCTGCATTGCCCGCCAGACTTTAATCGCATCACTGGTCGCTTTCACATCATGGGCACGCACCATGCAGGCTCCTTGCTGGATACTCAGCAAATGAGCGGTGACTGAACCGACCGCACGTTCTAGCGCTTCCACACCACCCAAAGCCTGACCAATAAAGCGTTTACGTGACAGCGCAGACAGGATGGGATAGCCCAGCTCATTTAACTTATACAGTTCATTCAGCAGCTTCAGATTTTGCTCGGCATTTTTGGCAAAACCAAAACCTGGATCAAGCATAATATTTTCGGCTTTGACCCCAGCATCCAATGCATCCTGAATACGCTGTTTTAATTCGGCCATGACATCAGTGGTGACATCATCATACTGATCCAGATTGTTCATGGTGGTCGGTTCACCCCGCATATGCATGATGATCACCGGAATATCGAGTTCTGCCGCAGTTGCCAAGGCATTCGGACGGGTTAAAGCACGTACATCATTCCAGATATGTGCCCCAGCTTTAACTGCGGCTTTCATCACTTCTGGCTGAGAGGTATCAATCGAAATAATGACATCATGCTTGGACAGTTCTTCCACGACCGGAACCACACGACGGATTTCTTCTTCCACCTCAACCACCGCTGCACCCGGGCGGGTCGACTCCCCGCCTACATCAATCACGGTGGCGCCTTCGGCGATCATTTCCAATGCCCGCGTTACCGCTGCATGTTTAGAATTGTGTTTGCCACCATCACTAAACGAGTCTGGTGTAACGTTTAAAATCCCCATGACATGCGGCTGAGATAGATCTAGCGTTAAACGTCCCATATTCCATACTTTATGGGGTAATGGCATCAGCTGCATGTTGAATCTCCATAATAAATTTGCGACTTATTGTCCATGTTCTCACAGACAACGCAAGCCGTGTTCTGCCTAGACTGCAAAAGAATCAGGCAGCATGATCTAAAAATTGTTTAAGTTTGGCTTTTTACCTCAGAGCATTCTACCTGAAGAATACTAAACATCATGGTATCAGGAACGTTCTTGCCTCGCTGCTGTCCTATAGTTGAAGTGGTTCGGTTTAAGCTACGCACGTATGATAGGAATACCACACATGACCCATCCTTGCGCTACGTTTTAAAGCAGTGCTTAAAACTGACTCAGAATGTCATTTATAGGAAATAAGAGACTTTTCTTGCGAATTCAAAACATATTTTGAGTACTCATTTGGATCTTTTCCAAGTAGGGTTTTGCCTGCACAAACCCATTGAAACGTTTAAACAAAAGATGAGACCGCATAAAGTTTAACTCTAAATACAAATAAATTTCATATCGTTAAATCACTCTCTCATTGCTGTTATTGCTTCATACCAGCCGAGTTAAAAGTGTGGAAAGCAGTAAAGCATGACAGCGTAATAGACTCTCCTGTCGGGCACCTCAAGATCGGATTGCGAGCAGACTGTAGGACTGAAATAATTTTCTACAGGCATAAAAAAACCACCCGAAGGTGGTTTTTTTATATTCAGCTTAGTTTGCTGGTAATGGCGGAGGAGTCATCGGACCATCGCTCGGCGTTACATCAATCACAGGATTTTCTGAAACATAGACCTTCGGTGGCTGTGGCTCACGACCTTCCATAATGTCACGGATTTGCTCGCGATCAATGGTTTCCCATTCAAGCAACGCTTTTACCATAGCATGGGCAATATCTTTGTTATTTTCAAGAATATCGCGCGCTACGTTGTATTGCTCATCAATAATACGGCGTACTTCGTTATCAACTTGCTGTTGAGTTGCTTCTGAAATCGTACGGCTGCCGATGCTGCCCATGAAAGATTGCTGTGCATCTTCTTCATAGACCATCACACCCAGCTTGTCCGACATACCGTATTTGGTCACCATTGCACGCGCCATTTTAGTGGCTCGTTCAAAGTCATTCGAAGCGCCGGTCGACATCTGGTTAATAAACACTTCTTCTGCAATACGACCACCAAACAGGATAGACAGTTCGTTCAGCATTTTATCTTTATAATGACTAGTCTGGTCGAACTCCGGCAACTGCCAGGTCACACCCAGTGCCCAACCACGCGGCATAATAGTCACTTTATGTACAGGATCGGTACCCGGTAGTATTTCAGCGACAATCGCATGACCTGCTTCATGGTAAGCCGTTGCACGACGCTCTTCTTCACGAAGTACCATCGATTTACGCTCAGGACCCATATACAACTTGTCTTTAGCATCTTCAAAGTCGTGCATGTCGACCGTGTTCTTGTTACGACGTGCTGCAAATAAAGCCGCTTCATTCACCAGGTTTGCCAATTGCGCACCAGAGAAGCCAGGCGTACCACGAGCAAGGACTTTGACATCTACACCCGTGGTCGAAGGCAGTTTCTTCAAGTGTACATTCAGAATCTGCTCACGGCCTTTGATATCTGGCAAGCCTACCATCACCTGACGGTCAAAACGGCCTGGACGCAGTAAGGCTTTATCCAGCACATCGGCACGGTTGGTCGCCGCGATCACGATAATACCTTCATTACCTTCGAAACCATCCATTTCCACCAGCATCTGGTTCAGGGTTTGTTCACGCTCATCATGACCGCCACCTGTACCTGAACCACGATGACGACCGACAGCATCAATCTCATCGATGAAAATAATACATGGCGCATGACGTTTCGCCTGTTCAAACATGTCACGTACACGTGAGGCACCGACACCCACGAACATTTCCACGAAATCAGAACCAGAAATACTGAAGAATGGAACCTTAGCTTCACCCGCAATGGCTTTTGCCAACAGGGTTTTACCTGTACCTGGAGGACCAACCATCAATACGCCTTTCGGAATGGTTGCGCCCAGACGTTTGAATTTTGCAGGATCTTTCAGGAAGTCGACAATTTCTACCACTTCCTGTTTCGCTTCATCACAGCCGGCAACGTCGGTAAAGGTGACTTTAATCTGGTCTTCAGACAGCATTTTGGCTTTCGACTTACCGAAGCTCATCGGGCCGTTCTTACCGCCTGCACCGCCACCCATGTTGCGCATAAAGAACATGAATAACAAAATGATTAAAAGCACAGGGAAACTTGCGATCAGCAACTGCATGAGCAGGCCTTGACGTTGTGGCGCAGTACCTTCAACCACAACATTATTTTTGATCAGGCTTGGCATCAGTTCAGGATCCTGAACTGCCGGGCGAATACTCTCAAACTCAGAACCATTTGATTTTTCACCACGAATTCTTTCGCCGTCAATTGTTACTTGCTTAATCTGGCCGTCATTCACCGCTGCAACAAACTCTGAATAGTTCATTGTTTGCGGCTGATTGCGATCACTGACGTTGCTGAAGATGAGCACCAGCACACCCAGTATCACGAGCCACAATACGGCATTCTTAAAAAGATCGCTCAAAGCTTTATTCCCATTTCCAATCTAATTTGATCATGCCCTAACCGGGTGACCCTAATTTTCAAGTTGGCGAACAACTTGCAATTATTAAAAACGTACAAAATGCACAATTTTTAGCGTGTTGGCAAGTAGACTTTATTTAGAAGTCTTCTTACGACCCTGCCCAATCAGAAATACTTCTTTCGAGCGTGCACGCGATGCTGCAGGTTTTGCCGTTTTAAGGACTTCAAAACTATTGACCACTTCCTTACGGAATTCATCAAAGCCAGTGCCCTGGAAAACTTTAACTACAAACTGCCCTTTAGGACCCAGTACCTTGTTGGCAAAGTCCAAAGCCAGTTCACAGAGATAGATCTGACGCGGTTGATCTACAGCCTTATTACCTGATGTATTGGGGGCCATATCGGAAATTACAACGTCTACCGTACGTCCATCTAAAATATTTAACAATTTATCGAACACTTCTTGCTCACGAAAGTCACCTTGCAAGAAGGTCACATCTGGCAGTGCGTCCATTTCCAGAATGTCTGATGCAATGACCAAACCTTTAGAACCGACCAGCTTGCCCGCGATTTGGGACCAGCTTCCTGGGGCAGCACCCAAATCGACCACGGTCATGCCGGGTTTGATAATGTTGTATTTTTCTTGGATCTCGAGCAGCTTATACGCAGCACGCGCCCGATAACCTTCTTTTTGCGCTTTCTTCACATAAAAGTCATCGAGATGCTCTCTCATCCACGCACGACTACTTTTGGATAACTTCTGGTTGGTAATGCGTGTTGCCATAACTCTCTAAATAAAAAAAACTTCCAATGTTACATTGTACGTGAAAAACACACATTTTGCAGTAGCGATCTGTATCTAAATCTAAGTTGAAGCGTAGTAATTTTTGTGTTTTGCCGCAGATTATTTGCTTAGAATTTAAAGCGTTTGTTTTCGGCTTTTGCTATACTAAGCCGTTTTTAAAATCAGGTTATCTCTCATGGCGTCTTTATCTATTCAGGAACGTAAACGTTTACGTCAAATCGGACATGCATTAAACCCGGTGGTTATGCTTGGTGACAAAGGCCTGACTGAAAGTGTGGCTGAAGAATTGCTGCGTGCACTGAACGATCACGAGTTGATCAAAGTAAAAGTGGTGGCAGAAGATCGTGAAGCACGTGCTGCACTGATCAGTGAAATTGTAGAAACTACCGAAGCTGAACTGGTACAAACGATTGGTAAAATCGCATTGCTTTACAAAAAAGCGCCGAAACAAAACCAGAAGCTGTCTAACCTCGTTCGCTTCGCTCATTTGTCTAACTAAGTTCAGGATTTATGGCTAGTTACGAACTGAATGCATTTGATCGCCGCTTCCAGGCGATTTCACTGGTAGGTGCCATCGAACAGCAAAGCCCCTGCTCGCTAAATGTGGGCTATTGGCTGCGTGACCCGAACCAGTACGTGCTTTGGCCAGAAATGGTCGCTGCACATCCACGTCAGGATTTTTTGTGGGAACAGACCTGCTTTGAAATCTTTATCGGGGTTCAGGGCGAAGATTTCTATCGTGAAATTAATCTTGCACCTTCACAGGCTTGGCAGGCCTATCAGTTTGAAGAATATCGTTACCCGGAAGATATGCCACCGCAACCGGCGTATGACGTCGAGCTGAATCAGCTGAAACGCACGCATTATGGCATGAACGTCAGTCTCGATCTAAGCGACCTTATGGCCTTAAACAAGCTAAAATGGTCAGATCTGTTCATTGGCTTATCTGCGGTCTTAAAAACTTCCCAAGGTGACCACTACTATGCCATGCAACATAGTAGTCCACAGCCAGACTTTCACAACAAACGTGACTGGTTGCATGTATTTTAGCCGTTGCAGTTAAAGTTTAACGCATTGCATCGCTACGAATGAAAACGTGAGACCAAGCTTGGCCTCACGTTTTTTTATGTCATTGCTAAAAGTTAGATTTTAGTGAGGCAGTCCGGTATTTTTTTGTACTTTAGAGACTGCCACATAGAAAACAAAAATGAATGTCATTGCAATTATAGTAATTGCAGCCTGCAAGGCTCCGAAATAGCCGAAGCTCAGCAATACAGCGGCAAGATAGATCAGCCGACTTGTCCATGACTCCAGATTCAGAAGCATGATCAAGGTCAGTAGCAGTATTGCCGCAACAAGATGATGTTGCATCATGCCCCCCTATTGTTATTGTACGAGTCAGTATAGCGTTCAATGCCAAAGGAGAACCCTAGCGTTCCCCATTGTCCCATAGTTGAAGTGATTCAGTTTAAGCTACGCGCGTGTGGCAGGGATGCCACACATTACCCATCACGACAGGAGGTCGTGTATGGGTAATAAAAGACTTTTGCCTACTTTGGGTCTTTCCAAAGTAGGGTTGTGCCTACACAAATCCATTGAAACTTTTAAACAAAATATGAGGCTGTGTAATACTTAACTATAAATGTGAATAAATTTCATATAGTTAAATCAATCCTTTATTGCTTCATACAAGTCTCGTTAAAGTTGTGGGACAGCAGTGCCCTAGCATTCCCCCTTAGCTGATTTTTTATTTTTTAAATTCAGCTTTTTAGATTTAGCTTTTTAGATCAGTTGGTTTATCTTCTGCCTCTCCTTTTACTGCCACAGGTTTAACTTTCTTGAAGACTTCAATCGTGCTGTCTTTAGAACGTTTTAAGGTATCTGCCAGATGCTCTTTGTGCTTGGTGGAGATCTGACTGACATCTTCTTTTAGCTCTTTACCCATTTTCGATAGATCATCAATCACTGCGCTAAATTCAGTTTTGATAAAGCTGGTCAGCTCATTCAATTCTTTTTGTGAACCGAATAACTGTTCTTTCAGCCCGTCAATACGCTGTAGTAGATCCTGCTTAAACTGGGTCAGCTGGCCGGTCATCGTGTTGCTGAGTTTTTTCACCTCAGCCTCAATGTTTTCCTTACTCTCTTCGAGAGTGTCTACCGCCTGTTCTTTGGCCTCAAGTACGGCTTTTTCCAGTTGTTCGGCTGATTCATTCACGACGACATTGAGAGGTTTTTTGGATGCTGTAGTTTTATTTGTTGTAGCCATGTCTTTTGCCTATCTCGTTATATGGAAACCCCTTCATATTATTCAATTCGATAAAATTTAAGATTTGATTTGTCTGACAATTATTAAATGCTTACATTTTTTAACATTGATCAGGAAACAGACTTTCAATTAAAAAGCAAGGCATTTATCTTACAGTTTCGCTGTAAAGCTATTGGACTTAAGGGGTCATTCTGCGTATAATGCCGTGTTAAGTTCAAGCGAGCAGACATAGGGAGGGTTGGTTAAAAAAATAGCCTTCCTTTTTTTTCGTCTTCTCGCTTTTTTACAGCCTAAATTTCAGGAGCTTTG
>CANQWW010000044.1 GCA_947627655.1 uncultured Acinetobacter sp.
CGATCCAATAGCTGCAGAGATAGCCCACAGCAAAGGTCAGCAGCAAGCGGTAGATCAGGCGAAAAGACGAGAGTAAAGCGTTCATGCTGAGCCTTGGAAGATGGACGGATCTGGTCTTCGATAACACCTGCTCTCAGAGATGCACGCTGAGAGCAGGGGCGGATTAGTGGACAAAGCTGAGGCTAGTGACCAGATACTGCTTTTTGTAGGCTTGCCCCTCCAGTTTGCCTGTTTTATCCGCTTCTTTCGCGACTTCAACGACATATTGGCCTTGCCATGGGGTCGCAATGGTCACTTGTCCTTGGGCATCGGTGCTGTAGGTCTTCTGCCAGTACTGCGGAGAAAACACCGTCACCTCTGTATTCGCAGCAGGTTTGCCTTGATAAACGACTTGGAAAGTATTGCTGTTGGCCTGTACGGGTACAATATCCAGTTCAGCTGCTGCTTTCAGCTGTTGCCGACCTGCTTTGGCATGATAGGTCAGTAAGGCATCACCATAGAGTAATTCATGGCTAAGCTGTACATCACCTGTCCCTTGGGTGGCATAGGCGAGATGATCATGCTGCACTGTGGCCGCCAGCTGCTTGTTGTTTTGTGTAGCTTTGGCACGATTAAAGGATTTTAAGGCACTGTCCTGAGTGTCTTTGAGTTGTTCATTATATTCACCAAAAAAGGCCTGAGTCTGGGTCTCTGTAGCGCGTTCTAGCCACAGCATGTGCGCTTGTGCAGATAAGCTGAAACACAGGCCTAGGCCCAATCCGAGTAATTTTTTCATTGAGGTCACCGATGATAGGTATGGAGATCAACTGGCCCTAAACACAGCGCTCAGGACCACAATCTGGTTTTAATATTTAAATCGTACAGCCATGCTGTAGTTGGCCGGAGCGCCGTAGAAGCCTTGCTGATCAGGAAAACTGAACAGATATTTTTCATTGGTCAGGTTATTTGCATTGAGCTGTAAGCTGATCTGCTCATTCAACGCATAGCTGGCCATGGCATTGACCAGCGCATAGGCATCTTGTTTGATGATCCCAGCCTGTTGAGTCACTACATTGCTGGCATCCACCGTTTCAGGAACCTGCAGGTAGGTTTTGTCTTGCCATTGCAGTCCGAGACCTAGTTTCAGTTTGGGGAGGTGTGGTAGCTGATAGGTGGTCAGCAGGTTGAAGGATTGGGTCGGGTTATAGCTGCGTGCATCGCCGCCATTGATCAGATCTTTCAGGCTAAACTGGGTATAACCAAAGCTGAGGTTGAGATTGTCACTTAGCTGCCCAGCGAGGCCGAACTCATAGCCTTGGGAGCGTAAATCACTGACCTGAGTCTTTCTTAACGGCGGGAGGCCATCCGAATTGCGCAAAGGGTAGTTGCTTTGTTCGGTCCGGAACACCGCCATCGTGGCAGTTAATTTGCCATCCAGCCAGGCGCTTTTGACCCCGGCTTCATAGCTTTCCCCTTCGATAGGTGCATTGATGCTACCATCTGGCGCCTTGCTGGTTTGTGGCTGGAAAATCGAGGTATAGCTCAGATAGCCGGTATATTCAGGACTGAAGTTATAGCTTAGACCGGCATAAGGTAAAAACTTGTTTTCATCATAAATGGTGTCTGTGCCATAGCTGCTGCCTTTACTTTTAGCCTGAACATAGTTGGCCCCTAAAAGCAGTTTGAGATCATCATTGAAATGTAAGCGGGTCGCAGCATAAAGGCTTTGATTTTTCTGCAGGATATCCATTTCACCGCTGGTCTGCGACATATCCCAAAGTGGTTCTGGCGGAGTCAGGCTGGCCAGATCTGAAGTAATATGATTGGCAAAACTACCTGCATAAGCCAATTCCTGCATACTATTTTCTGACCACGAATAGCCAAAAGCGGCTTCATGACGTTGTCCCCAGAGTGGGAAACTGCCTTGAAAGCTCAGACTGGCTTGGCGTTCGGTATTGTCATCCTGATAGATGCCCGGCCATAAATAGATCCCGGAGGTGCCATCTGCGGCCGGATTGCCCGACAGAAATAAGAGTTTGGCATCGCGAATGGTCTGTCTTTCATCATAAGCAAGCTTGGCTGTCCAGTCGCCCACCAGCTTTTGCTCGATTTCAGCAAAATAGTTTTTAATATTGCTGTCCCAATAGGTCCAGCTGGGGCTATAGCTATAATGTCGCGGATAACTCAACTGTTCACCCGCCGTATTGATGAGCGGATTTGATCCCCAGTTATTGCCATTGGCATCATTATTGGTTTCTGTATAACCTGCAGTGAAACGTGTACGCTCAGTCAGGTCTGCCTCAAACACTGCACCTAGGCCATTTTTTTCCAGTGCATAACGGTCAAGATAACTGTCTCCCGTTTGCTGATAGCCAAACACCCGGCCCCGAAGTTTGCCATCTTGCGTCAGCGATCCAGAAATATCCGCCTCATAACGTTGGGTATTCCAGGAGCCATAGCTGGCGTTCAACGCGGCCTGCAGGTCAGTGGTTGGGCGTTTACGGATCATATTGATTGTTGCCCCCGGATCACCCACACCATTATTGAGTGCATCGGCACCTTTTACCACTTCAACACGGTCAAATAAAAAACTGTCCGGATTGTCATAATTATAGTTATAACCTTGGAGCGGAAAGCCTACGCCGTCCATCATGATATTGGAAATTTCAAAGCCTCTGGCCAGATAGGCGCTCCGTTCAGTTTCCTGATTACTGACAATCACCCCCGGGGTATTACGCAAGATGTCACGGGTACTATTCAGGGAAAAATCATCCAATTGTTGGCGGGTCACCACGTTCACGGTCTGCGGCGTTTCCTGTAAGGGAATATCCAGCTTGGACGCTGTGGAGGAGTTCTGGATGATATAAGCTTGGCTGTGTTCAGAACTGGATGGGATGTGTTGTGCTTCCGCCTGAATAGTGATGGTAGGTAATTGTTGGGTTTCTTCTGCGAAACTTTGCTGGCCAATTAAAATGGAGAGACTCAGCAGAGATAGCTTAAATGATGGAGAAACAGTATAAGACATTTTTAGTTAATGTAAATGATAATAATTATTGTTAATGTTATTGGTTAATTTTTCTTTAAGCAATCCGAAGCTAATAGAAAATATGAATGAAAAATGGCTTGATGATAGAGATTTTGATAAGCAAAACTTTATTAAAAAAGGTGTTATCACCTTCATTTTTGTGCTTAGAGCAATTTTTTATAAACGACTCTATCTAATTGCAAAGCCTGTATTTGGATCTAAACAAAGCCTTAGCATGTTTCAATAAATGAGGGCAAAACTGGGTCAAGCATTTTTTATTAAATAAAATAACTTTGAGACTAAGACTTGAGGTGATGTATTTGATTGAGTCTATTCTGCTGATTTGTGTTTAGAAAATTTTAACATTCCGTGAACAGGACTGCCGATTGATGGCGAAAACACAGGGTGCGATGCACGTTAATCCATAAACTTAGAGTGGCAGAAAATGGGTTTAGAGAACCGTCTGGCTCCGCTAAGTGAAAGTCTGGTCGAGCGTGAATCGATACCGGTAATAGTCTAAGCCAGCTGACACCGTTAAGCGAGGGAGTAATCTGGCGGTGTAGCTCTTTTGTTCTGCTTAATATTGATTTTTTAAGCACCTGCATGTTGGATGATTTTTCAGATCAGGCTCGGTCTAAGACCACACTATAAATATTGTGATTTTTTACCCAAGGAGTCAAAAAAACTATTCATCGAGAATTACAATTTGCTCAATAAAAGAACAATAATTCTCTAGGCCTTGGCCTGGGTTGGGTCGAAGATAAACCTGTAGATGAATGTATTGAATTACAACAGTCATCACGAAAACGTCAGCTAAACAAACTGGCCGAGCCTTAACTTGCTGCTGTGAGGTGAAAACATGAATATGACCAAGAATACCATTTGTCTTTGGTACAATCACGACGCAGAAGAGGCTGCCCATTTTTATGCAGAAACTTTTCCGAATTCCTCGGTCGGTACAGTGGTCTTAGCCCCGGGCGATTATCCATCAGGCAAAGCAGGCGATGTCATCACGGTTGATTTTACGGTGCTGGGGATTCCATGCATTGGCTTAAATGGTGGGCCGATGTTTAAGCATAATGAGGCCTTTTCATTTCAAGTCACCACAGAAGATCAGGAGGAGACAGACCGTTACTGGAATGCCATTGTGAATCATGGTGGACAGGAAAGTGAATGTGGCTGGTGTAAGGATAAATGGGGAATTTCCTGGCAAATCATTCCACTGGTTTTGCTGGAGGCTTCTTATAGTTTAGACCTGGGAGTGGCAAAAAGAGCCTTTGATGCGATGCTGCAAATGAAGAAAATTGATGTAGCAACGATTGAAGCTGCAGTGCGTGGTCAAAGCTAAGTACAATTCACGCGCTGAAGAATATTGTTTTGAGTAAACCAGGTATCTTTAAGACAGTGCAAAGCTCTATTTCCAACTCAGACTTGGAGTACAGGAATAATTGATTGACGTTCACGCATTATTAAAAAGCTGTTGATTGAGGGTAATCGATGCTGGAATAGGGATGGGGTAGCGCTTGCAAAAAAATGAAGTTAAATATTTGCAATTCTCATTAGCGTAATTTTATCGCCGAAGATAAAAGTAGTTTAGCGCTAGGCTTGAGTTACTCATGCTGGTACATACGCGTTTGAGTCGGTGAGTAACTGAGCAGCAGTTCCTTGAATCTCAACAAAATAACTATAAATCTGTGTAAAAACTTGCGCTACATTAGGCGCAAGGAAAAAATCTTATTTCCTGAATCTTCTATTTTATAACTTTTGATTTACTCATCTGGAGATGCTCAGTTGCGTGCTGCCCGCTATAAAATTTTGCTGCTTATAGGATTGATACTGGTGGTCGGCTATGCTGTATGGCGCTGGTGGCAAGGACCGGTATTAGCGAGTTATGAACTGCAAAATATGCCACTGGTCCAAAATGTAGTGGCCACCGGGCGTGTTACGACAGTATCCCGGGCGCAGGTTGGAAGTGAAGTTTCCGGGGTAGTGCTAGAGCGCCGCGTGCAGGAAGGTGATCAGGTGCAGCCAGGTGATGTGCTGGTGTTACTGAAATCTGATGAGCTGGTGGCTCAGGTCCGTCAGGCTGAACTGGCTTTGGCTGAACTGGCCAGTAGTCGCCGTCCGCAGGCTGCCGCAGAGCTGGCTTCTGCCAAGGCGCAATTGGAACAGGCCAGTCGCGAGGCTAACCGCCGTCGTAATGCTGAAGCGGGGATTTTATCGGCGGAGGAAATTGAGCAAGCGCTAGAGGCAGAACGTGTGGCTCGGAATAATTTTGAGACTGCCCGCTTAAAGGCGGCTGCACTGGCGCGAGGACAAGTCGAAGAAGCAACCTTAGCTGAACAGCTGGCGGTGGCACAGGCACAACTGGCCAAAACCAGAATTCATTCTACCGTCACCGGTACTGTGTTGACGCGTGACGTGGAGCCGGGAGATCTGGTGCAACCGGGCCAGACTTTATTTACCATTGCGCTGGAGGGTACGACCGAAATTCGCGTCCCTCTGGACGAGCGTAATTTATCGCGTTTGAAACTGGGTCAGCAGGCGAGCATTATTGCCGATGCTTATCCGGAGCAGACCTTTCCGGCACAGATTAATTTTATTGCCCCCAGTATTGATCCGCAGCGTGGCACTGTAGAGTTACGCTTGCAAGTCGATCCTGTGCCTGATTTTTTACGTCAGGATATGACCGTATCAGTCAATGTAGAAACCGGTCGACGAGAACAGGCGTTGGTTATTCCCAATGATGCCTTAACCAGTGTGAAAGGCAATCAGGCCACAGTGCTGGTGGTGCGTGATGGTAAAGTGCAGCGACAGCAGGTAAGTTTGGGATTACGCGGCCTGGACCGGGCTGAAGTGACTTCCGGTCTCAAAGCCGGGGATCAAGTACTGGCCAATCCTGAAGCCACGCTGGAAGAAGGCAAGCGGGTGCGTGTCAAAAACCAAAATATGCTGACTAAAAATCCTGCCGAGCAGGAGAATCGCAGCAATGAATTACCGGTGAAACTCGATTGAAACACTTTTTCAAACGGCTCTGGACCGAATGGACAATTGCGGTCAGCTTCTTACGAGAAGGCCGTGCCCAGTCCATCATGATTACTGTCGGGGTGGCAGTCGGTGTTGCTGTGATTGTATTTATCACCGCGCTGATTCAGGGTTTGCAGTCCAATCTGGTTGAGCGGACTTTGGGGACTCAGGCACATATTCGGTTACTGTCACCCGATGAAGTCAATCAGGTCATCCAGCCAGAATCTGGGACAGTGCAGCTTTTGCTTGAAGATCAGCGTGCCCAGCGACTGCGGTCGATCAACAACTGGCAGCAAATGGTGACCACACTGGATGAGCTGCCACAGTTGACGGCGGTGTCGCCTGTGGTTTCCGGGCCAGCACTGGTACAGCGTGGTGATGCCATCGAGTCGGTGGCTCTGGTCGGGATTGATCCAGAGCGGTATCAGCAGATTATTCCTTTAAAAGAATATTTAAAAAGTGGGCAGCTGCGTGTGGGGGCTGACGATGTGGTCATCGGCAGTGAACTGGCCAAAGATTTAGGTGTACAGGTGGGCAGTAAATTACGCTTGGATACCGGACAGCAGAATACTGCTCTGGTCAATATTGCCGGGATTTTTGAGCTGGGGGTACGGGAGCTGGATGCACGTTATGTCTATCTAGATCTTAAGCAGGCGCAATCTTTACTTAGCCTGCCGGGCGGGGTTACGGTCATTGATCTGCGTATTAGCGATATTTTTGCAGCCGATGAAGTCGCTGCTCAAGTCGGGCGTCTGAGCGGTTTGCAGGCAGAAAGCTGGATTAGCAGCAATGCCCAGTTGATGAATGCAATATCGGCCCAAAGCCTGTCGACCAATATGATTATTGTTTTCGTCGCCATTTCTGTGGCTTTTGGAATTGCCAGCGTGATGTCAGTCAGTGTGGTGCAACGTACTCGTGAAATCGGCATATTACGTGCGACAGGCGCGACACGGTCACAAATTTTACGCGTGTTTTTGTTTCAGGGCGCGATTTTCGGTTTAATCGGCTCAACTGTGGGCAGTATCGCCAGTTATGGTCTGGTCTGGGTCTTTAATAATTTTGGACCGGGCTTGTTCTATATTCCCGTATCTATTCAGCTGGTGCTGATGGCTTTATTACTGGCAACAGTGACTGGCGTCTTGGCAGCCACTGTACCATCCCGCAGGGCGGCGGCACTGGATCCGGTGGAGGCTATTCGACATGTCTGAACAATCACGGGAAGTGTTACGCTTGGAAAATTTGCGTAAGTCCTACAATATTGGCCAGCCGAATGAGATTGAAGTGTTGCATGGCATTGACCTGACAATCGAGCGCCAGGATTTTGCCGCGCTGATCGGGCCTTCTGGTTCGGGTAAAAGTACCTTGCTAAATATTCTGGGTTTGCTGGATCAGCCCACCAGTGGCGAGCTGTATTTACTGGGTCAAGCCACCAGTAAAATGCACGATACCGAACGTACCGCATTGCGTGGTAGCAGTATCGGCTTTGTGTTTCAGTTCCATCATCTGATTCAGGCGTTTACTGCATTGAATAACGTGCTGATGCCGTTGATGCTGAATCATGGCAAGCCGAATGCACAGGCTTTAGATCGGGCCAAAGAGCTACTGGCCGCAGTCGGGCTGGAAAAATTTACCGACCGGAAACCGAATGAACTTTCCGGTGGCCAGCAGCAACGTGTGGCAATTGCCCGGGCACTTATGACAGAGCCGGCTTTATTGCTTGCTGACGAGCCCACCGGAAACCTGGATACACAAACGGCTGCCGAAATGTTTGAACTGTTCCGTAAAGTACATCGTGAACGGGACTGTGCTGTCTTGCTGGTGACCCATGATCCGCGCCTATCGGAAACCTGTGATCGCACCATTCAGCTGGTGGATGGGCAGATTCAGAGTGATCAGCGTAAATAATCAGGAAATAAAAACTGCCGTGAAAGCAAGGACGTTTTTTGATTAAAATTGTCCCGTCTTCAATAGATTTAACACGTTCTAAGCTTATGTGTGAAGAGTATTATACACTCCATGCAAGAAGTTGAACCCTTAGCTCAAGATTCTGCCGAGCGTCGTACCTATCAGGATTTTCAGGCTCAGCATATGCTGAAAGCACAGGCATAATTTAGGACAGGACTGCATTTAGCAGGCTTTCTATCGCTATAAAGTTTAGCTAATAGAGTAATAATAGGCTGATTAAGGAGATCGACGCATCTTTTTTTGTGTTTATCGCTCTGATGATGACATTACTAAAAAATCTGATTGAGCACTTTGGTCACATCTTATTTTGGTATTTTTAGGTAAAAATAAAGTTTATTAAAAGCTTAGTAGCTATTTTAAAGATTGCTAAAATTTAAATCTTGTTGCGATCTGGATTGCTCGATTTCAATATTCAAGCAAAGTAGCTTGCTTCTGACTGAACGTATTTTTAAAAAAATAATACTTTAATCACTTTATATATTGAAAAGCTGAACTTAAGAGTCTTTTAGTTTCTGTAGGTATTTTGATAGAAAAGGCTAAACCAATATCGAAAAAACAGCGTATTATTTCAGCAGTTCTGTTTAACACTGATGTTGAGATTATGATTCGCAATGACTGGACGCGTGACGAGATTCAGGCACTTTATGATCAACCCTTGATGGATCTACTGTTTCAGGCGCAGCAGATACATCGTGATTATTTTGAAGCCAATACGGTACAGGTCAGTACCTTATTGTCGATCAAGACCGGGCGTTGTCCAGAGGATTGTAAGTACTGTTCCCAGTCTTCCCGTTATGACACAGATCTAGAAATTGAAAAACGCGTAGAAGTACAAAAAGCCATTGCTGAAGCCAAACAGGCCCAAGCTTCCGGTTCAACCCGTTTCTGCATGGGCGCAGCATGGCGCAATCCGCATGAACGCGACATGCCGTATGTGCTGGAGCTGGTGCAGGAAGTCAAAAAATTAGGCATGGAAACCTGTATGACTTTAGGGATGCTGAACGCTTCACAGGCGGAACGTCTTAGCGAGGCCGGTCTGGATTATTACAATCATAACTTGGATACCTCGCGTGAATACTATGCCAATGTCATCAGTACTCGTACCTATGATGATCGTCTGAATACACTGGATCATGTTCGTTCTGCCGGAATTAATGTCTGTAGTGGCGGAATTGTTGGTTTGGGAGAAGGTAAACAGGATCGTGTCGGTTTATTGTTTGAATTGGCCACCATGCCGATTCATCCTGAATCAGTGCCGATTAATATGTTGGTACCGATTGCAGGCACACCATTGGCTGATGTTGAAAAGCTGGATGTGATTGAGTGGATTCGTACCATTGCTGTGGCGCGGATTATTATGCCGAAGAGTTATATTCGCCTGTCTGCAGGACGTGAATCACTGTCAGATTCCGATCAGGCCTTGGCCTTTATGGCGGGTGCCAATTCCTTATTCTCTGGCGAGAAACTGTTAACTGCACCGAACAGTGGGGAAGGCCAGGACAAAATGCTGTTTGCCAAATTAGGTCTAAAAGCAGAAGCACCGAAAAAAACCACGCGTGAACTGGCTATCAATGCAATGCAGCCGGCTTAAAGCCATGCGCTGTTCATCAGGGATCATTTCAGTTGAGATGGATCCCTTTTTTCAGCAGGCTGCTGAATCAAAAACAGGAAATGAGGGTGCATGAAAATACTGGTCATCAGTGGCTGGGGGCTGGACACTCAGGTGTTGACTACATTTGCTGAGCAGTTGGCCCAGCAGCATCAGGTGGAAGTCTGGGATATTTTTGATCCGCATGATCCGGTATTGCTGGCAGAAAAAGTACGCCATGCCCAAGAAATGGATGTACTGCTCGGCTGGTCACTGGGCGGACAATTGGCGGTGTTGCTGGCGCATAAAATCTATCAGCAAGTGAATATCGCCAAGCCCGTCATCGCCTGTATGTCCAATCCCTGTTTTGTAGCGCAGGAAAATTGGCCCAATGCCATGCCGAAAAACCAGTATGAGCAGTTTAAGTATGCGGTGATCCAGCATCCTGAGCAGGCTCTACAACGTTTCTGTGCCTTGGTTACTTTGGGTTCATCTGCACCGCGAGAACGTGCCAAGTATTTACAGCAGCAACTAGTAAGTAATGATTTAAGTTATCAGCAGGCGCATCTTGATCTTCTAGAACAGTTAAATGTAGTAAGTATCTTAAAAAACTATCCGGGTAAGATGCTATTTATTCTGGCGGAAAAAGACCGGCTGGTTCCTGACCAAGTTGCTGTAAATATGATGAATATCGCTGCAAAATCTCTAAAGGTGGTTAAAATTCAGGCTGCACATGATGCGGTCATATTTGATAGCCAGTTGGTAATTAAGCCGATATCCGATTTTCTCAAGCATATTTCCTGAGTGCATCTTGTAGCCAAAAACTCAGGATGTTTAATTCAAAATTTAATCGTTAAGCTCAAGGCGGCTTTATTGTTGAGGTGATTTTCTGTGCATGATTCTTTTGATCAACAGCATATCTGGCATCCTTATACCTCTATGACCGATCCTTTGCCTTGCTATAAGGTTAAAGCTGCAAAGGGGGCGTTGATTGAGCTGGAAGATGGCACCCAGCTGATTGATGGCATGTCTTCCTGGTGGTGCACCATTCATGGTTATAACCATCCACAACTCAATCAGGCAGTAAAAAAACAGCTGGAATCCATGTCCCATATTATGTTTGGTGGCTTGACCCATCAACCTGCTATTGATCTGGCCAAGCTGCTGATTGATATCACACCCGCAGCACTGGATCGTATTTTCTATGCGGATTCCGGTTCTGTTGCAGTCGAAGTGGCGCTGAAAATGGCCGTGCAGTACTGGCATGCGCAAGGACAGCCACAAAAAAATAATTTTGTTACCACACGCTCTGGTTACCATGGCGATACCTGGAATGCCATGTCGGTTTGTGATCCGATGACCGGGATGCACCAGATTTTTGGTTCCAGTCTGCCGAACCGTCACTTTGTACCTGCACCACAAAGCCGTTTTGGGGGCGCGTGGCAACCAGCAGATATTCAGCCTTTGGCAGAGCTGCTGGCTGAACAGCACAACCAGATTGCCGCCTTGATTATTGAACCGATTGTACAGGGCGCGGGAGGTATGCGCTTTTACCACCCTGAATATTTGCGCCAGGCCCGACAATTGTGTGATCGTTATAATGTATTGCTGATTCTGGATGAAATTGCTACCGGCTTTGGCCGTAGCGGTAAGCTGTTTGCTTGTGAACATGCAGAAGTCAGCCCGGATATTATGTGTTTGGGCAAAGCGCTGACTGGTGGCTATATGACCTTATCGGCAACCATGACCACCCAGCATGTGGCCGATACCATTTCCCGGGGCGAAGCTGGGGTCTTTATGCATGGGCCAACTTTTATGGCCAATCCATTGGCCTGTGCAGTGGCTTTAACAAGTACTCAGCTGTTATTGGCCCAAGACTGGCAAACCACTGTCCTAAATATTGAACAGATTCTCAAGCAATATTTACAGCCTTTAAGTCAGTTAAAACAGGTGGTTGATGTCCGTGTGCTGGGCGCCATTGGTGTGGTTGAGTTAAAAGAGCCGGTTGATCTGGCTCGTTTTCAGGCTGAATGCGTACGCCGTGGGGTCTGGATTCGCCCCTTTGGCCGGTTGATGTATGTGATGCCGCCTTTTATTATTTCAGCTGAGCAGCTAAAGACGCTGTTGCAACAGATGACCGAGATGATTCAGGCTCTGGGAGAGATGGCATGAAGCATTTACAGCACTTTCAGCAGCAATTGGATGACTTGAAGTTACAGGGTCAATACCGCCATTTTAAAAGTGGGGTTTCGAGTGCGCCGTTGATCCAGTTCAATGGCACCACTATGCTGAATCTCTCCTCGAATGACTATCTGGGACTGGCAGCCGATCAGGCGCTGCGGGAAGAGTTCTTTGATTTGACCCCCATGCATGAGCGCCAGATGAGTGCCAGTTCTTCACGCTTACTGACTGGTAATTTTCCGGCCTATGAACGGCTGGAAGCCAGCATGTCACAGGCTTTTGGCCGTGCAGTCTTATTATTTAACAGCGGTTATCATATGAATATCGGGATCTTGCCCGCTTTGGTGGATAGCAAGACCATGATTGTTGCTGACAAGCTGGTACATGCCAGTATTATCGATGGTATCCGTTTATCTACAGCCAATTATGTGCGCTATCGCCATAATGATCTGGCACATCTGCAACAGTTGCTGACCAAATACCAAGCAGATGACAAAATCGAGCGGATTATGGTGGTGACCGAGTCGATTTTTAGTATGGATGGCGATGAAACCGATCTGCGTGCACTGGTCGCGCTTAAACAACAGTTTGATAAAGTCCTGCTCTATGTCGATGAAGCACATGCGATCGGCGTGCGGGGGCAGCATGGGCTAGGCTGTGCAGAACAATATCAGGTGTTAGCAGAGATTGATTTACTGGTCGGCACTTTTGGCAAAGCTTTGGCTTCTGTTGGTGGCTATTTGGTCTGTGATCCTGTCATCCGGGAATATCTGATTAATCACATGCGTCCGCTGATTTTCAGTACAGCACAACCGCCAATCTGTATGGCCTGGACTGATTTTATTTTCCAGAAAATGCAAAGCTTGCAACAGGAGCGTCAGCAGTTGGCGAGTTTGGCTCTTGAAGCCAAACAGCAGATTGAAAGTCTTGGTTATCGCTGTCCCTCCAGTTCACAGATTGTGCCGGTGATTATGGGTGAAGCGGCGCAAACTGTAGCCGCTGCAGAATATATGCAGCAACAAGGGTTTTATATCCTGCCGCTACGTCCGCCAACTGTGCCCCAAAACACCTCCAGATTACGCCTCTGTCTAAATCAGCACGTCACTCCTACACAATTACAGCAATGCCTCAATGTATTGCGGGAGTGGTCACGATGAATGTGGATCAGGTCGCACAGCGTTTTGCCCAGGCACAGTTGAGTTATGAGCAGCATGCGCTGGTGCAGCGTCAGGTGGCCAACAGCTTGTTACAACGGATGCAGGCCCATGTTCCGCCACATCTACAACGGGTGGTAGAAATCGGCTGCGGTTCGGGTCTGTTTACCCGGCAGTTTATGCAGCACTATAGCTTTGACCAGCTGTTTTTAAATGATCTATATCCGGAAGTGCAGCAGCATTTTGTTGAGGATGCCCGGATTTACTGGGGCATTGGCAATATTGAAAGCTTGCCTTTGCCGCAATCGCTGGATCTGGTCATGTCCTGCTCTGCCTTACAGTGGGTTAAAAAAATTGAGGATCTATTCAGGAAAATTCATCAGGCCTTAAATCCCTCCGGTTTGCTGTGCTTTGCCAGCTACGCGGAAGATAATTTAAAAGAAATTAAGGCACTGACCGGGCAGGGACTGGATTATCTGACACTGGCTCAACATATTGAACTGTTAGACGCGTGTGGCTATGAAGTTCTTGATCAGCAGGAACAACGACTGATTCTGGAATTCGAGCATCCACGAGCCGTGTTGCAGCATATGAAAGCCACGGGTGTACAGGCGACAGGATATGGTTTTCGCTGGAGCAAATCTTCCTTACAGGCCTTTTATACCCAGTATCGTCAGTTCCAGCTTGCCGATAGCCAGCAATATCCACTGAGCTATCATCCTATTTACCTCCTGGCACGGAAGCGCACATGAAGCACAATATTTATTTTGTCAGTGGTATTGATACCGGCATTGGCAAAACCTATGCCACCGGTTTTTTAGCCAAAAGCTGGAATGAGCAGGGCATTCGGACCATTACCCAAAAACTGATTCAAACCGGCAATATCGACCTCTCCGAAGATATTCAACAGCATCGCCAGATTATGGGCATAGATTTGTTGCCTGAAGATCAGCAGCAGCTGACCATGCCGGAAATTTATGCCTATCCGGCTTCACCGCATCTGGCGGCACGACTGGAAGGACGGGAAATTAATTTTGCCCGGATTGAACAGGCCACCCAAGCCTTATCGACACGTTTTGACCGGGTCTTACTGGAGGGGGCAGGCGGTTTGATGGTGCCATTGACCGAAGACTTACTGACTGTAGATTATATTGTGGCACAGCAATTGCCGGTAATTCTGGTGACTTCAGGGCGGTTGGGCAGTATCAGCCATACGCTCTTGAGTCTGGAGTTGCTCAAACAGCGCAATATTCCCCTTTATGCACTGGCCTTTAATCATGCGGATGATGCTCAGGATGAAGTGATTGCACAAGACACGATTGCCTATTTAAAACGATATGTGCGCCAGCATTTTGCTGATGCCGCATGGCTGGATATTCCGGTTCTGGACTAAAGTTGCAACAGGCCGGCATTATTTTTAAATTGTCATTGATCAATCCAATGCTGACGGATCACTACAATAGAGATGGTGCAGGGTCATGATCAGTTGCCGGACTTTAGGGTCTGAGAGCTGGTAATAAATTTGTTTGCCCTCGCGCCGAGTATGCACCAGTGCATACCTTCTTAATATTGTCAGTTGCTGGGATAAAGTCGGCTGTTGAATATCGGTGTGTACGGCAATTTCCTGAACATTGAACTCCCGTTGTCCAAGAATACACAGAATCTTTAGTCGATCCGGATTCGACAATACTTTGAGGTGTTGTGTGACTTGATCGATTTGAGAAAAATCCATGTGCAGTTCTGCGAATTGTTTCTGCATAATAGCCTTTCCTGTTTCAATTAATCTTGATTAATATTTAAAAATATATAATATAAAAACATATAATGTAAGGGCTCAAAGCGATGGGTGATTATATTTCCGCTTTTCTGGGTGGTCTGCTACTAGGCATTAGTGTCGTAGGTTATCTATATGTGAATGGTCGGATTGCTGGTATTAGCGGCATGCTTGGACAGGTCATGAATAAGGAGACCCGTTTTAAAACCCCTGCCATCTGGTTTATGGTGGGGTTGCTGGTCACGCCTTTTATTTATGGTTTATTTGTTCAGCCTGAGATTGAACTGAAGGCGAGTCCTCTGATGATGATCATTGCGGGTCTGTTGGTGGGTTTTGGGACGCGACTGGGATCGGGGTGCACCAGTGGGCATGGGATCTGTGGGATAAGCCGTCTTTCCAGGCGATCCATGGTGGCCACCGCCAGCTTTATGTTCATGGGTTTTATTACGGTATATGTCATCCGCCATTTGACAGGAGCATTCTAAAATGAAGAACTTCTTTGCTTTTGTATTTGGCAGCCTGTTTGCAATTGGATTAATGTTGTCTGGGATGGCAAACCCTGAAAAAGTGCTGAATTTTCTCGATTTAACCGGTAACTGGGACCCTAGTCTGGCTTTTGTCATGATCGGTGCCATTATGGTGGCTTTTATTCCGTTTCAGAAAGCCACTCACCGTTCGGTACCACGAACGCTGTTTCATGAGGCGATCGAACTGCCGACCAAAACCCAGCTGGATCGAGCACTCATCATCGGTAGCTTGTTATTTGGTGCCGGTTGGGGCATTGCGGGTATTTGCCCGGCACCCAGTTTTACCCTGATTGGCCTCGGACATTATCAGGTGCTTTATTTTATCCTGGCAATGCTGGTCGGGGTATGGATTCACAGTAAATGGGCAGGAGTCAAATGATGTCGCAGACCCCACAAGTGCAAGAATTTTTCGATCAAAATACCAAGACCTTTAGCTATGTGGTGGCGGATCCTGTCACCCGGCAATGCGCAATTATTGACAGCGTACTGGACTATGATGCGGCTTCTGCAAGTACTTCGACCATGCATGCCGATCAGATCATTGCCTATGTTCAGGCTCAGCAACTGACCGTGCAATGGATTCTGGAAACGCATGTCCATGCTGACCATTTTACCGCGGCGCAATATTTGAAGTCGGTTCTGGGTGGAAAAATCGCCATCAGTCATCAGATTTCCGTGGTGCAGGACACCTTTGCTCAGATCTATCATCTCGATATAAAGCGTTTGAATGCCCTGCAGCCTTTTGATTACCTGTTTAAAGATGGGGAAGTATTCAAGATCGGTAATCTTGCAGCCTATAACCTCCCGACCCCGGGCCATACGCCGGCCTGCCTCAGCTATGTAATTGGCGATGCCGTCTTTGTGGGTGATACGCTGTTTATGCCCGACTATGGTACTGCCCGTTGTGACTTTCCGGGCGGAAGTGCCAATACATTCTTTGACTCAGTGCAGAAGCTTTATGCCTTAGACGCTGAGACCCGGGTTTTTCTCTGCCATGACTATTTGCCCGAAGGTCGTGAGCACTATGTCTGTCAGACGGATATCCAGACCCAAAAGACCCAGAATATCCATATCCATGAGGGCATCAGTAAAGAAGAGTTTGTGGCAATGCGCAACCAGCGTGATGCTGGCCTGAAAATGCCACAACTGATTCTGCCTGCAATCCAGATCAATATGCGTGCCGGACAATATCCGGAACCTGAAGCAAATGGAATGTCTTATCTCAAATTACCACTGAATTATTTTAAATCTGGTTAAAACTGGACTGGTCAGGGAAGGAACCAGCAAGGATTCCATTTTTAATTCAGGAAAATGATTTCTTTATATTTCTTGCTTGCCAAGGAGACTTTATTTTCAACTCTCAGAGATGAATTCTGAGAGTTGGAAAGTTGATGCTAATTTTTTGAAATTTATAAATATTAACAATGTAACCAAGGCTTCTCCAAGCAGGTTATATATATTATAGTGGAGGAGTTGATGTTGACTGTGGTACTCGGGATTTAGCCTGAGCTCTATATTCAACAATATCTTTATTTCGATCATCTGAGAGAATATTTTGCTAAGACGTAGTGGGCTGCTGTTGGCGTGTGCAACATTGCTCTTGCAAATTGCAGTATATTTACAACCGCTATTACCGGAACAGTACCGCATTGCTCCGGTCTGTTTGTCGATCACGCATAATCTACTCTCACCCGAAAAACACCAGCATCTGCATGAAAGCTATCATGTGTTGGTGAAACATCTCAGTGCCGATTCTGGCCATCATCATGCTCACAATGAACAGACCCATCAGTGCCAGTATTGTACGGTTTATGGGGATGTGGTTCTGCCATTTAAATTCGGTGTCGACGAGGTGATTCACCGGATACAGGTCAAGCTCGGCTTTTATAAAGAAGCTTATCGGCATATCTATTTTTCGCTACAGTGGCTTTACCTGTTACCGCAAGGCAGGGCACCTCCTTTCGCTTTTTGAACACGCTAAGTCTGGTCATGCTCTGCATACCATTACCTGAACCGTTTTAAAGAGTTTTCTTTCATGAATTTAATTAACTTCGCCTGGTTCTTCCAGGGCGTGCTGGATATGTTTGTCCAGCGAAAACCATCGCAGGCGGTTATCAAAGTCCAACAGATTTGCAACATTATGAATGTAGTGGTGGACCTAAACTGCAAAATAAAGCCATTTCAGCGCTTTATGCTGAAGTTTTATCACCAACAAATTCAACAATAAGGTGACGATATGGATTTAGGTCTAACTGCGCTGGAACTGGCACGTATCCAATTTGCCTTTACTGTCTCCTTTCATATTATTTTCCCGGCAATTTCCATTGGTCTGGCCAGCTTTCTAGCTGTACTGGAATGGCGCTGGTTAAAAACAGGTGATCCGGTTTATCAGGATTTGTTCAAATTCTGGATCAAGATTTTCGCTCTGTCTTTCGGTATGGGGGTGGTTTCCGGGGTCGTCATGAGCTACCAGTTTGGTACGAACTGGAGTGAATTTTCCCGTATTGCCGGAAGTGTTACGGGGCCACTACTGACCTATGAGGTACTGACTGCTTTCTTCCTTGAAGCAGGTTTCCTGGGCATCATGCTCTTTGGCTGGGGGCGTGTGGGACCACGAACTCACTTCTTCGCCACCTTGATGGTTGCAATCGGGACCTG
>CANQWW010000045.1 GCA_947627655.1 uncultured Acinetobacter sp.
CCGGCAATCGCTGCCGCCGCTGCCATTGCTGGACTGACCAAGTGAGTGCGACCACCATTGCCCTGACGACCTTCAAAGTTACGGTTCGAGGTTGAAGCACAGTGTTCACCTGGCTGTAATTTGTCAGCATTCATGGCCAGACACATCGAGCAACCCGGTTCACGCCATTCAAAGCCCGCTTCAATCAAGACTTTGTCCAAACCTTCCGCTTCTGCTTGCGCCTTGACTAAGCCCGAGCCCGGAACCACCATTGCCTGTTTGATGCTTGCTGCCACTTTCTTGCCTTTCGCGATTTCAGCCGCTGCACGGATATCTTCGATACGTGAGTTGGTACAAGAACCGATAAAGACCCGATCTAACTGAATATCGGCCAAAGACTGGCCCGCTTCCAAGCCCATGTACTGGTAAGCACGTGTCCAGTCTTTGCGCTGCACATCATCTTTCGCCTGTTCCAGCGTAGGAACCGCTTGGGTGACCGGAACCACCATCTCTGGAGAAGTCCCCCAAGACACTTGTGGCTCGATCTCTTCACCTTGTAAGACCACCACGGTATCGAAGTGTGCATCTTCATCAGAATGCAAGGTATTCCAGTAGGCAACCGCCTGATCCCACTGCTCGCCTTTCGGTGCATATGGACGGTCTTTCACGTATTCGATGGTCTTGTCATCGACAGCGACCATACCGACACGGGCACCGCCTTCGATCGCCATATTACACACGGTCATACGGCCTTCCATCGACATATCACGGAACACCTGACCGCCAAATTCAATCGCATGGCCGGTACCACCCGCTGTACCAATTTTAGCAATAATAGCCAAAACCACATCTTTCGAGGTCACACCTTTGCCCAATTTGCCATCGACACGCACCAGCATATTCTTCATTTTCTTTTGAACCAGGCATTGGGTCGCCAATACATGTTCAACTTCAGACGTGCCGATCCCGTGTGCCAAACAGCCAAATGCACCATGCGTTGCAGTATGTGAGTCACCACATACAACCGTCATACCGGGCAAGGTCAGACCTTGTTCAGGGCCGACGACGTGAGCAATCCCCTGACGCATATCATTGATGTCAAATTGCACCACATTAAAGGTTTTACAGTTGTCATCCAAAGTCTGTACCTGGATACGTGAAGTTTCATCTTCAATACCCGAAATACCCTCGGAACGTTCTTTGCTTGAAGTCGGAACGTTATGGTCTGGCGTTGCCACGTTAGCGCTTAAACGCCAAGGTTGCCGACCTGCCAGTTGTAAGCCTTCGAATGCCTGCGGAGAAGTGACTTCATGCAACAAATGACGGTCGATATACAGTAATGCCGAACCATCCGTACGTTGTTTAACTAAATGGTCATCCCATAACTTATCGTATAATGTTTTTGCTGTTTGGGCTTCGCCTGCCATGTCGATGTACTCCACTGGACTGGGTAAATTTTATCTCTGATTTTGATTATATCGCTGCGCTCACATAAATCTAATTTATCATTTTTATTAGTTAATAAACTTTTTGGAATTTCTTAAATTGTATTTTAAAAAGGAGGTTTTGATTTTTCTACTAATCATATTTTCCGATTAATTTGTTTAAAATATTCGCTTTTACAAATTAAATGAGAATTATTATTATTTCCTTATACAGAAAACATTGAATCTATTTTTGAGGAATATCGAGATGGCACACGTTCAAAACTTTGTAGTCAACAACCAGCGTATGTTCAAGAAAACCTTCAGCTACTACATTATGCACATCACAGTAGCCATGTTAGTCGGTTATTTTGTCACAGGAAGTTTAGCCATGGCCATTGCCTTAAGTTTATTAGAGCCTACTGTGCAGGCTGTTGCGTTCTTCTTCCATGAAAAAGCTTGGGAAGCCAAAACTGAACAAGACAATAATGAGGAAGTTACCGCCTAAATTCTTTTCTGTCGCTATTCCTCGTTTTGCCACCGCTTACCCTCGGTGGCTTTTTTTATGGATGAATATCCTATTCTGATTCACGCTTGAGCGCGGTATAAACGATCATTTTCATCTATCTCATCTGCTGAAATAAATGAATGTTGGATTTTATAGCAATAGATACAACTTTTCCTTTGATTTATTCTTAAAATATTACAACAATAGACATACACATAAAAAATCTTTATAGGTGATTAAGATGAATCTCGCAGCCTTTGAAGCCTTTGTAAAAGTCATGGAAACAGGATCAATTTCTTTGGCGGCAGATCAGCTTTTTATTACCCAGCCTGCCGTGACCAAACGGATCCATAGCCTGGAAGACTATTTCGGGGTCAAACTGTTTGAATCGGCTGGACGCGGCGTTCAGGCCACACATGCGGCACACTCATTGCTGCCCAAAGTAAAAAACTGGCTCAATGAACTGGGGGATATTCATCATACCTTAAGCCACGAACAAGGCCAGATTCAAGGCAAACTGAAAATTGGCACCAGTCATCACATTGGCCTGCATCATTTACCCGCCTATTTGCGTCAGTATGTGCAGCAATATCCCAATGTGACGTTAGACGTGCATTTTGTCGATTCTGAGCAGGCCCATGAAAAAGTGATTGCCGGTGATCTGGAACTGGCATTTTTAACCTTGCCACCGCATGGGGATGAACGTCTGAATTATGTAACCACCTGGAATGATCCATTGGTATTTGTGGCTGCACCTTTTCACCCGCTGGCACAACAGAAGAATTTACAACTTGAAGATCTGGTCAATTATCCGAGTTTATTACCATCGGCCCAGACCTATACCACCCAGATTACCATGGCAGAATTTGAAAAACAGGGCATCAAGCCGAAAACCACCATGAGTAATAACCCACTGGAATCGATTCGTATGCTGGTCTCGATTGGTCTAGGCTGGTCGGTATTACCACAAACCCTGGTCAATCATGATCTGAAACAGCTGGATATCAATCTGGAAATGAACCGTCAACTCGGTATGGTCTGGCATCCTGGCCGTACCCAGTCTAAAGCCGCCCAAGCCCTGGTTGAGCTGATGCAACAATCTCGATTTTAAATCATGCTGAGCGAACAGGTGCTGCGAAAGCTTCAATTCGCAGCATTTTGTTACCTAAATCGCCAACACCTGTATCCTGCTTTGCATTAAGTTTAAACAATAGTTTGCCCGGACATGGCAATAATATTGACTTAAAATTCTTAATGGAGTCTGACGGATGCAGCTCGATTCAGCCTTAACTAAGACCTATCCCCATCCCAGTAAAACCTCATTAACTCCGCAAGATGACAGCCCCTGGCAACAAGGCAAGCTGCGCCTGCATCCGACCCCAAACCTGCACTTTGAGGACATCTCAACCGCGCGCCAGGTCTTGCGTGAATATTTTTTAAATAGCTTTGATCTCTACGAATCTCTGTTTGACTGTCTGCGCAATGAAGAAGCTTTCTATGTTAAACCGATCAGTTTACGGCATCCGCTGATTTTCTACTTCGGACATACAGCCACCTTCTTTATCAATAAACTGCTGCTCAGCAAGCTGATTCCAGAGCAGTTAAATCCACATCTGGAAAGCCTGTTCGCTGTTGGGGTCGATGAAATGAGCTGGGATGATCTGGATGAGCAAAACTATGACTGGCCAGAGGTCAGTGAAGTCAAAGAATATCGGCATCAGGTCCGGGCCTTGGTATTGAAGATTATTGAAAATGCCCCTTTGCAACTGCCGCTGGACTGGAACAATCCATGGTGGTCAATCATCATGGGCATTGAGCATGAACGGATTCATCTGGAAACTTCATCGGTGCTGATCCGTCAGCATCAACGCCATTTCGTGCAAAATCATCCGCTCTGGCGCGCCCGGGTTCTGACCGGTCCAGCCCCAGAAAACCAACTCTTAACTGTGCCTGCCGGAAGCGTCCGACTGGATAAAACCTTGGCTGATCCATTTTATGGCTGGGACAATGAATACGGCCTGCACGAAGCGGAGATCAATGAATTTCAGGCTTCACAGTTTCTGGTTTCTAATCAGGAGTTCTTCGGCTTTGTCGAAGCCGCGGGTTATCAGCAGCCTGAATACTGGAGCGAAGAAGGCAAAGCCTGGCTGGCATTTTCTGAAGCCCGGCATCCGACCTTCTGGAGGAACAGACATGATGGCTGGCAGCTGCGCATCATGCTGGAAGAAATCCCCATGCCCTGGGACTGGCCGGTTGAGGTGAATTACCACGAAGCCAAAGCCTTTTGTCACTGGAAGTCGGCACAAACTGGAGAGTCGATTCGCTTACCGACCGAAGATGAATGGTATCGACTGTATGACCATGTTGGCCTGAATCCCAACTTACCAATGCCGCCAGAAGCCAATATCGCTTTACAGCATGCACCCAATCCTTGTCCGGTGCATCAGTTCCAGCAGGGTGAATTTTACGATGTGCAAGGTAATGTCTGGCAATGGACAGAGACTGCGATTTATCCTTTTGAGAGCTTTCAAGTACATCCGATCTATGATGATTTTAGTACGCCCACCTTCGATGGACGACATCATCTGATCAAAGGCGGTTCTTGGATTTCAGCCGGGAATGAAGCTCTGTCTAGTGCACGTTATGCCTTTAGAGCGCACTTCTTTCAGCATGCCGGCTTTCGCTATGTGGCTGCAGCAGATGAAGTATCTACTCCTTATCGTTCCCAATATGAAACCGATCAGCTGATTTCCCAGTATCTGGAATTTCAGTATGGCGCAGAATATTTTGGGGTGCCTAGCTTTGCCCGGTCTCTGGTGAGCTTGGCGCAGCCTTATTTTGCACAGACCGCAATGCATAAAGCTCTGGATATTGGCTGTGCCACTGGTCGGGCCAGCTTTGAACTGGCCCGTTATTTTGACCAGGTGACCGGACTGGATTTTTCCGCGCGTTTTATTCAGCAAGCCGGGATGCTGGCACAAGCTGAAACCCTGCGTTATACCCTTCCTGTGGAAGGTGAGCTGGTGGAGTATAAAGCCTGCTCACTCAAAGATGTGGGGCTGGAACAGGTCGCGAGCAAGGTTGAGTTTTATCAGGCCGATGCCTGCAACCTGAAACCTGTATATCAAGACTATGACTTTATCCTGGCAGCCAATCTGATTGACCGACTGCATCATCCCAAAGCATTTTTAAATCAGATTCACCAGCGGTTAAATATGGGTGGCATACTGTTACTGGCTTCGCCGTATACCTGGCTAGAAGAACATACCGCGCGCTGTGAATGGCTCGGTGGTTTTAAACAGGATGGGGAGACCCGAACCACCTTCGACGCTTTGAAAGCCCTGCTCAGTCCACATTTTGAGCTACTGGCTGCACCGATCGATGTACCTTTTGTGATACAAGAAACAGCGCGTAAATATCAGCATAGTCTGGCTCAGGTTACCCTGTGGCGCAGAGTGGGTTAAACCGCATACAAAAAGCCAGTCAGATGACTGGCTTTTTTAAAACTAATCTAAGAAGAAATAGGCTGCTTAACTTTTGGTTGTCGCATCCTCATGCAGAGATTCATTCAGTTGGTCTACCACAATAGCCCATTCACCATCTGAAGCGATTTTCTCGCTCAGAAACTGGCGCTGTGCCTCAGTCCAGTACGGAGCATCCAGCAGGTTAAAATCCTTATGCAGCTGATGATCAGTGATAAATTTCGCAATACCTTCCGCGCTGGCATCCAGGCCCAACTGTTCAAACAAATGTGTCATACGTGGTCTTACTTTTGTCATATCAACTACCTCTGAGCTTCCTTTATTCTCATCTTGTTTCTACTGAGTCTAACATGAGTCAAGAGCAAATGATGTGACAATCGTTGACGTTCTGAACTGAAAACCTAGCGCCAAACCAGCACAAGCCTAGTGGTGCGGTGCAAATGGCGTATGCAGGGTCAATCAGATCGACCAGTCCTGAATATCCCAGCCTTGTTCCCGGGCTAAAGCGTCCAGGCGATCATCTGGATTCACCGCAATGGCATGATCTGCATATTCCAGCAGGAAACGGTCATTGATTGAGTCCGAATACGCCCAAGACTCCGTGACGTGACGTCCTTCTAACCACTGTTCCAGACGCACCAGCTTGCCTTGCTGATAGCAGGCCGTATTGATCACTTTACCGGTATATTTCCCCTCAATCACTTCAGCATTGGTTGCAATAATGTCAGTAATGCCAAATTCACGGAAAATCGGTGCGGTAATAAAATCTGAGGTTGCCGTGATCCCCACCAGCGCATGGCCGGCTGCACGGTGACGTTCAATGGCCTTAAAACCTTCCGGACGCATTTGCGGACGGATGACTTTTTGCATGAAACGTTCGTGTAATTCGGTCAGATAATCCTGCTCATGTTGAGTTAAAAATTCAAACACAAATTCATTATAGGCATACGGGTCTAACTGGCCCTTTTTATAATCATCATAAAACTTGTCATTCATGGCGCGGTGACGAGTCGGATCAACCAGACCTTCATGAACCAGAAACTCTCCCCAGGAATGATCCGAATCGGTATTTAATAGGGTGTGATCAAGATCAAATAGCGCCAATTTCATGAAAATACTCGTAAAAACTTAAATTTAAGAAAAAAATTGTAAATCTATCTCCGCTAGTCGATAGAAATTCGTTAAGATCATAGCAATTTTAACATTTAGGTGCCAAATGATCGACTCAGAAGGTTTCCGACCCAATGTCGGGATCATTTTGGCAAACGATGCTGGACAAGTTTTATGGGCAAAGCGCATTGGACACAATGCCTGGCAATTTCCACAAGGAGGGATCCAACATGGAGAAACCCCTGAGCAGGCACTTTACCGTGAGCTGAGAGAAGAGGTCGGCTTATTGCCTGAACATGTTCAAATTATAGCGCAGACCAAAGGCTGGCTGCGTTATCGTTTGCCGCACCGATACATTCGTACGGATTCCGATCCGGTCTGTATCGGTCAGAAACAGAAGTGGTTTTTACTCAAATTGATGGCGTCAACGCAGCATATTCAGCTGAATCTGTCTGATCCGCCGGAATTTGATCAATGGCAGTGGGTGAGTTACTGGTATCCACTCGGTCAGGTCGTGAATTTTAAACGTGACGTCTACCGCAAAGCCATGCTAGAACTGTGTCAGCAGCTGCCCCAGGGCAACCCTTAAAAAAACTGTATAAATATGCAGTTTTATGAAGGTTTTATTGTTATAAATAAAGAAAACATCAGACCCTAGCCCAATAAGGAGCAGCGCGAATGTCGAATATGCAACTGGAGACCCTAAGACGCATTGTTCAGGAAATCAATGCGTCTACCAGCTTGCATGAATCGCTCGACATTATGGTCAATCAAGTGGCCGAAGCGATGCATGTCGATGTCTGCTCTATTTATTTGCTAGATGAGCGTAACCAACGCTATCTGCTGATGGCCTCTAAAGGTTTAAAGGCAGAAGCCGTAGGACACGTTTCTCTGCAAACCGGTGAAGGCCTGGTCGGTTTGGTCGGCCAGCGTGAGGAAATCGTTAACCTCTACAATGCACCAAAGCATGAGCGTTTCTTATATCTGCCAGAAACCGGTGAAGAAATTTATAACTCTTTCCTCGGTGTCCCGGTCATGTATCGCCGCAAGGTCATGGGGGTTCTGGTGGTACAAAATAAAGAATCACAAGATTTTAGTGAAGCGGCAGAATCCTTTTTAGTTACCCTATGCGCACAGCTCTCCGGCGTCATTGCCCATGCCCATGCGGTGGGCAATATCGATGTATTTCGTAAACCCAACACTCTGCCGGCCTATAAAACCTTCCAGGGGGTTTCCGGTTCCGGCGGAATTGCGCTCGGTCGTGCAGTCATCCTCTATCCGCCGGCAGATCTGGCCGTGGTTCCCGATCGTGAAGCCGATGACATCAGTGAAGAACTGATCTTACTCGATCATGCTTTAGCCTCAGTCCGTGAGGAAATCCAGTCCTTAGATGACAAGATGCAGGATGCACTAATGGCCGAGGAACGCGCCCTATTTAGCGTGTTCCTGCGCATGCTGGATGAAAATGCCCTCCCGGCAGAAATTAAAGCCCTGATCCGGGATGGTCATTGGGCACAAGGTGCGGTGCGTATTGTCATCGACAGCCATGTGGCACAATTTGCCCAGATGGAGGATGACTACCTACGCGAACGCGTTGCCGATCTAAAAGATTTGGGCCGGCGTATTCTGGCCAAACTGCAGGAAGCCGATGAAAGCCATCGTGAACTGACCGATGAAAGCATCCTGATTGGTGAAGAAATCTCGACTGCTGCCCTGGTGGAATTACCTGTCGATAAGATTGCGGCGATTGTCACCACCGAAGGGGCCATGAACTCGCATATGGTGATTGTAGCGCGTGCGCTCGGTATTCCGACGGTTGTTGGGGTGACTGAGCTACCGATCAATACCCTGGATGATGTGGAAATGATTGTCGATGCGCATCAGGGCCGTGTATTTATCAATCCGCCACGGCGTCTGCGTACCCGCTATAAAGAGATTCAAAAAGAAGAAGAACAGATTGCCAAAGATTTACGTCAATACCAAACCCGGGATGCCATTACCCCTGATGGGATCACGGTGCGTCTGTTTGTCAATACCGGGCTGATGATTGATGTGGTACGTGGTGTACAGCACGGTGCCAAAGGGGTTGGTCTATACCGCTCTGAAATCCCCTTCATGCTCCGTGACCGCTTCCCGGGGGAAGAAGAACAGCGCATGATCTACCGTCAGCAGCTAACTCACTTTACCAACAAGCCGGTGGTGATGCGTACCCTGGATATCGGTGCCGATAAAGATCTGCCCTATTTCTCGATTGAGGAAGAAAACTCGGCACTGGGCTGGCGTGGAATTCGCTTCACGCTTGATCATCCTGAGATTTTTTCTTCGCAGATTCGTGCCATGCTGAAAGCCAGTATAGGACTGAACAACCTGCATATCCTGTTGCCGATGGTAACCAGTGTCAGCGAAGTAGAAGAAGCGCTCTATCTGCTGGAACGCGACTGGGTCGCGGTGCAGGAAGAAGAACAGGTCAAAATTACCAAGCCGAAAATCGGCATCATGGTCGAAGTGCCAAGCGTCCTGCATCAGATTGATGAATTTTCTGAACTGGTCGATTTCTTCTCGGTCGGTTCGAATGACTTGACCCAATATTTACTGGCAGTCGATCGTAATAATCCGCGGGTGGCCAATGTCTACTCGCATCTGCATCCTGCGGTATTACGCGCTTTGACCCGTCTGGTACAAGACTGTCACCGGAATGAAAAACCGGTCAGCATCTGTGGAGAAATGGCAGGTGATCCACTGTCAGCCGTGCTGTTGATGGCCATGGGCTTTAACACCCTGTCTATGAGTTCGAGCAATATTCTGCGGGTGCGTAAAACGATTTGTCATGTGCCGATGCCCGATGCCCAGGATTTGCTGGAGCATGTCTTGCAGCTGGATAATCCGTTGATGGTGAAAAGCTGGCTGGAATATTATTTCCGGACGCATGGTCTGGCAGATATGGTCAAAGCCTCACGTATCGTGAGCTAAAGTTTAAATCTGGCAGAACTGCCATAAACAAAAAGGGAGATCATCATGCGAAAATCTCCCTTTTTTGTGCTTACTATAACCACGTTTTGCATCTTTCTTGCGGTCGGTAAAGACCTGACTCTTGTTGACCTCGTGCATATATTTGGCCACAAAGTTCGGCAGGGTTGCCTGAACTGGTTTTTTCTTTGCCATCTTATCCTCTACGGTGTGCAGAAAAAGCGTCATCACTTTGAATGTAAAATGATAATTGGGTCAGCTGCATACTTTTCAAGCGCATTCAGCGTTGCCTATTTTGAGCAAATGCAAATCCCCTAGATCGCATTCATTTATAAAAATTTTCTCCCCTTCTTGCAGCTTTAACAGGGATCGAGATCAATGAGCTATACATTTTAATTTAAAAAGTATTTAAAATAAAATGCTTAGCTAAAATTAAATGAATTATATATCAAATTTAAGAAAACCAAAGATCGCCTTTAAAACTAGGTTCTTATGCGTTTTATATCAGACGCAACCTTTATCTGAATTGCAAAAAATATACATATTTTAGCATTGTCATATTTAGTTAAACCCTTTATGTTTGAATTAGATTATTAATTTTCAATCTCTTAGTTTTTATTAACTTTTAAATTATTTTTTAGGTTACATAAATACTCTCCTCAGCACTCGAAACTGCAGCGGTTTTGTAACAGTTTGGATCACAGAGGAGATTGAAGATAACTGCATCCATTATTCAGAATTTTATATCGCATTTTTAAACACTTGAATAATGCACTAAAATCCTCAACGCTTGGAGAGAAAAAAATGAGCCAAGACATGAAAAAGTGCCCCGTCACCCACCTGACCACTGAAGCTGGTGCACCTGTTGTTGACAACCAGAATAGTATGACGGCAGGTGCCCGCGGCCCATTGCTTGCCCAAGATTTATGGCTAAATGAAAAACTGGCCAATTTTGTACGTGAAGTTATTCCAGAGCGTCGTATGCACGCCAAAGGTTCAGGCGCATTTGGGACCTTTACCGTAACCAATGACATTACTGCTTATACACGCGCTAAAATTTTCTCGACAGTCGGCAAAAAGACCGACATGTTTGCACGTTTCTCCACCGTGGCTGGAGAGCGTGGTGCAGCAGATGCAGAACGTGATATTCGCGGTTTTGCCCTGAAATTCTATACTGAAGAAGGCAACTGGGACTTAGTCGGTAACAATACTCCGGTCTTCTTCCTGCGCGATCCGCGTAAATTCCCAGACCTGAACAAAGCAGTCAAACGCGATCCGAAAACCAATAAACGTAGCGCCACCAATAACTGGGATTTCTGGACTTTATTGCCGGAAGCACTACATCAAGTTACCATCGTAATGTCGGATCGTGGGATTCCGGCAGGCTATCGCCATATGCATGGTTTCGGCAGTCATACCTACAGCTTTATCAATGCACAAAATGAACGTTTCTGGGTCAAGTTCCATATGCGTACCCAGCAAGGCATCAAGAACCTGACCGATGCTGAAGCGGCAGAGCTAATCGCCCAAGACCGTGAAAGCAGCCAGACCGACCTGTTTGATGCGATTGAACAAGGCGACTATCCGAAATGGAAAATGTACGTTCAGATCATGCCTGAAACTGATGCAGAGACAGTTCCTTATCACCCGTTTGACCTGACCAAAGTCTGGCCGAAGGGCGATTATCCTCTGATTGAAGTCGGTGAGTTTGAACTGAACCGCAATGCGGAAAACTACTTCCAGGACGTAGAACAGGCTGCATTTTCTCCAAGCAATCTGGTACCCGGCATTAGCTATTCACCGGACCGTATGCTACAGGCACGTTTATTCAACTATGCCGATGCTGCACGTTACCGTGTAGGCGTGAACCATGCTCAAATTCCGGTCAATGCAGCACGTTGCCCGGTAAATTCAAATCACCGTGATGGCTTAGGCCGTATGGATGGCAACTATGGTGCATTGCCACATTATGAGCCAAACAGTTTTAACCAGTGGCAAGAGCAGCCTGAATTCAGAGAGCCACCGTTAAAAATCACCGGTGATGCAGATTTCTGGGATTATCGCAAAGATGATAATGACTATTTCAGCCAGCCACGTGCCCTGTTCAACCTGATGAACGATGAACAGAAACAGGCGCTATTTAACAATACGGCAGGCGCAATGGGTGATGCACTGGATTTCATCAAATACCGTCATATCCGTAACTGTTATGCCTGTGATCCATCCTATGGTGAAGGTGTAGCTCAAGCGCTGGGTATGAGCGTGGCAGATGCTCAGGCAGCACGCGAAACCGATCCAGCCAAAGGTTTAGCAAGCCTACTTTAAGCTGCTGATAGAAAGCCATAAGAAAACCACCCTTGGGTGGTTTTCTTATTTCAGTTTACGGCATAAGGCACGACTCAATGCTTCGCTTTAATTGTGCTGAATTTAAGCGGCTTCATGCTGATGTTTGACATCATAGCGATCGGCATTCATGACCTTGCTCCAAGCTTTGACAAAATCACGTACAAATTTCTCTTTGTTGTCATCCTGGGCATAGACTTCAGCATAGGCACGTAAAATTGAGTTGGAACCAAAGACCAAATCAACCCGTGTTGCAGTCCATTTCAGGTCATGTGTTTGACGGTCACGGATTTCATAAAGGTTTTCTTCTACCGGCACCCAGACATTATTCATATCCATCAGGTTCACAAAGAAATCATTGCTCAATACACCGACCCGATCAGTCAGTACGCCATGCTTGCTTCCACCATGATTGGCACCTGTACCCTTCAGCATAGGATTTAATCCCATAGAAATGAGAGTTCCTCTCTATGCTAGCTAACGACTCAATCGTTATACAGGAATGACCTGAAGCCCTTAGACAATAATCCGCTTGCCTTCACGAATACAGTAAAACGGGTTAATCAGCTTGGAGGAATGCTGGATAATATGCTGCAATTCATTTTCAGGCTGGTCACGTGCTTCATCGGTGAGCTGGAACGTTCGATAATGAATTGCCATTGAACACCGTGCCATTAAGTCCTGATGGGCATGGAAAGCATCTTCCGGATTCATATGAATATTGCGCATCAATTCACGTGGTTCATAGGCACCGATCGGTAACAGCGCAATTCGTGGTGGCCCCAAGCGTTTGCGAATTTCCTTGAAATGCGGTGCATAGCCGCTATCCCCGGCAAAATAGCAATGATCCTTGCCATTCAATAAGGAAAAACCGCCCCATAATGCGCAGTTCTGATCGCGCATGCCACGTCCTGAAGCGTGCTGTGCTGGCGAATAGACAATCTGAATATCTTCAAAAAATGCGTTTTCCCACCAGTCCATTTCAATGACATTATAGTCTTTAGGCAGGTACCAGCCATTGCCCAGACCGGTATAGATCGGCATTTGATAGGTCTGATGCAACCAGGCCAAGGTCGCCAGATCCATATGATCATAATGGTTATGGCTGAGCAATACGGCATCAATATGCGGCAGCTCATCCAGGGCAATGCCAGCAGGAATAACGCGCTGTGGCCCTCGGGATGCAGAAGGACTGGCATATTCACACCAGACCGGATCAGTCAGAAAATTATACGGCCCGATCTGGATCAGGGCGGTGGCATGCCCAATAAACCAGATTTGCCAGTCATCTAAAGTGGCTTCCGGCCGATTTTGTGGCAAGGCACGCGGACGTGAAAAAAACTCGGCACGTTCCTGTTCCAGATTCACTTCCCAGGTGCTGGATTTTCTGGTGAATAACCATTTATACAAGTCAAAGCGACTCTGCTCGAGCGAATGATGCTCCAGATTCTTAAACCGCTCACCATCAAAATGATCGGAATGTAGATAATCAAATACCGGCTTGGACCAGAGATGTTTCCAACTGGACTCAGTCTCAAGCTGAAATTTTTTAGTCTTGAAAAGATCTTGCATAAATATCCACTATTTATTATTTGTTATATGCAAGACAGCATCCACCTGGAATTTTCAAACGGAGCATCTCTTTAAATCGCATACAAACTTATATACTTCGGTATTTCAGCATAGTATGAAATACGTGCCTAAGATTCATTTATGTTTTTGTTATTTTTAGCAAAACATTGAGCCCATGGAAAGACTAAAACCGATGAAAAGCTTCTAAAAAAATGAATACTCGGGATCAAGTTTGTGCCCATTCTGCTTTCTAAAAAGACTGGAGAATGATCGATATTCATCCGATAATTCTCACTCCATACCTGACTGTACATGACTTCATGACCTAAATTTTTATCCCGTATTCATGTAATCACGCTTGATGCCCTTCTGACTATCCGACGAAAGTTATCTACTGAAATCTTCACTTCCTTAAATACGACCTTGAGTCCGTTCCAGCCATACCGCTTTGGTTTGAGGTTTCACAAACAGGGTAATAATTTCCGGGTGTAGCTGTTTGATCTGTGCTTCAATCCGGTTAACGCACGCTTCGATTTCATCGGAAGTCAGGTCATCTTTGAATTCCAGACTTAAGGAGGCAATCACCTGATGCGCGCCCATTTGCTCGGTTAATACACCATTGGCGCTATAGACCGCAGCATCCTGCTGGGCAATGTTAAGTACATTTTCACGCAGTCTAGGATCTGCTGTTTCACCCAGCAATAGACCTTTGGTTTCACGTGCCAGTAACCAGGCCGATACCGCCAACACGACACCAATCAAAATAGAGGCAGCACCATCCAGCTCAGGGATATTCAGTTGATGAGCCAGGAAAATCCCGATCAGGGCAATAAAAAGACCTACTAGCGCAGCAGTATCTTCAAATAATACGGTAAAGGTGGTCGGATCTTTACTGCGCCTAAAAGCTTCAAAATAGCCCATCTTCCCTTTCATTTTACGGAAGGTTCTTAAAGCCACTGTCCAGGAGAATCCTTCGCACAGAATCGCAATGCCCAGCACGATATAGTTGATCATCGGATCCTGCATTTCTTCAGGATGAATGATGTGCAGGATGCCTTGATAGATGGATACAATCGCACCAAGTGCAAAGACCATCAAGGCCACAATAAAGGCCCAGAAATACAGTTCACGGCCATAGCCAAAAGGATGGTGGGCATCTGGACGCTGCTCTGCCTTTTTCATGCCGTACAGCAACAGAATTTCATTCAGGGTATCGACCACCGAGTGAATCGCTTCACTCAGCATCGCAGAACTATTGGTAATATAGGCTGCGACGAATTTAACCAGCGCAATAGCCAAGTTACCAAATAACGCTGCATAGACCACAATTTTATTAGATTCAGATGACATTCAAAGTTGTCCTAGTTTTTCCTCAAACAGATGGATCTATTTGATTTTTCATTTTATCTCTTTGCATCTTAATAAACTGCTGCGATAAATTGTTTATTGTTTTGTTGTTCTCATTTTTAATCGGAATCTTCATGCCTGAAATTGTCTCCACTTCTGCTGACCAGCACGCTGCCCTGCTCGAACTGTGGGAACAGTCCGTCCGGGCTTCTCATCATTTCCTGAATGACGAGAAAATCCTGAAGATTCGCCAGCAGATTATTCAGCATAGTTATTTTGATCAGGTGCAACTGTTCCATGTGGAACATCAGCAGCAGATTCTAGGCTTTATGGGCATTGCAGGCAGCAAACTGGAAATGCTGTTTATTTCCCCTGCTGCTTTCCGGCAAGGCATTGGCAGTCAGTTATTGCAACATGCGCTTACTCTGGATGTGACTGAAGTTGATGTGAATGAGCAGAACCCTGATGCGACTGCTTTCTATTTAAAACATGGTTTTGAGATCATCAGACGCTCAGAAACCGATAGCGAAGGTAATCCCTACCCGATTCTGCATCTACAATTGAAAAACTAGAAAGGAAGCCAAAGCTTCCTTTTAGGTCTAAATTTAACTCGAACAATCTATTTTAAGATTTAGAAAAATACTGCTCGCGCCATTCTTTCCAGAAGTACATCACGATCCCGAACATCACCACGGCAATTCCTGCAAAGGCATGACTGCTGATCACTTCGTTATTCAGGGTTGCACCGAGAATCAGGGCAATGATTGGCGTCATCACATTGCTGAGGGATACGGTGGATGCGGCCAGACGGCGAATCAGCCAGAAATAGCACAGCATCGCCACAATCGAAGACAGGATCATGGTAAAACCAAAGCCGAACAGTGCCTGCATACTTGGCATTTGTGTTGGGAAAGATTGCCAGATAAAAGGAATGATTAGTAATGATCCCAATGAGGAAACAATCAAAGAACCGGTGGCTTGGGACATCGGTTTTAAAGGAGCATTGATCTGCTTCACCCAGAAAATCGAGCTAATATAAGACACCATGCTAATCAGCATCAGTACTACACCCCACGGATTCACCTTACTATCTGCTGACTCCGCAAAGACAAAACTTAAACCACCGACTGCCACAGCCATACCGAGCCATTGCAGCCAAATCAGACGATTGGTTTTCAGGATGACATGCCCGATCAGACCTGCAACCAGTGGTGAGAAGCCGAAAATCAATGCCATTAAGCCAGAGGTCAAATAATTCGCAGCCAGGTAGATAAATAACTGCGCACCAATGAGGTTCAGACTACCTGCTACATAGCTCATCATGGAGGTTCGATCAAATGGCAATGGATTACGCATGGCAGCCAAGATCACCAAAGCCAGCACAGAAGCACCGAAATAACGAATGATCAGCACCCACATCGGATGAACTTCTGCAACGCTCCAGACAATCGCCAGTGGCGTCGCTGCCCAGATCAGCACCAGCAAGGCATAAATACTTGCCGTCACCAGCATGGGAGATGAATTTGAATTCATAAAAGACTCAATTAAATTTTAATCAGAAAGAATTGAACTAACTTCTCGCTCAAATCCACAATCAACAATACTGATGGCGGCAGGGATGCCGCCGCTAAACTGGGATATAGGGATATATCCTTAAATCATCAAAAGATTTTTGTTTTGCGAAGTCATACTTCTCATCACCTTTGAAAAGTAAGAATCACTTACTCAAAAAATACCCATTCATAATGTAATTAGCGACAGTAATTTTACTAAAACAATAGCCATAAAAAAGCAGACCCAAGTTGCCTAAGGTCTGCCCTTTTGTAAACTTATCAATAAAGCAAATTATTTCACAAGTTTACGAAGATCCTGGCTTAGATCTAAATATTTATCTGCTTCAAACGCTGCATTCTTGCTGATCAGCTTTTTCAGGTGACGCATTTCTTTTGCCGCATTTACAGTAATACCGCCAACAATAACGCCATCAGTCACACCAAACATCACGAATGATGAGTCAGCGCGAAGCTCTGGATTGATTTCACCGCGAACTTGCCATTCAGCAGCCGCCATATCACCCACGAACTGGTAGTTGATGTCCAACTGATCTGTCCAGAACCATGCTGGGTTAGGCGTCGGATGTTCGACAGCCATCACATGACGCGCAAAGATCCCTGCTTGAAGGTTGGCATTTTCCCAGGTTTCTACACGACGGTGGTTACCGCAGTTACGAAGTTGAGTTGCCACATCACCCGCTGCATAAATGTCTGCATTTGAAGTCTGGCAGTTTTCATTCACTTTAATCGCGAAATCAACATCCAAGCCAGCTTCTACAGCCAATTGTGCATTTGGCACGATACCAATACCATAAACTACAGCATCAGCACGAAGCTCTTCACCACCCTCAAGGGTAATCACAACTTCTTCACCGTCCAGTTTGCAATCTGCAATCTTGGTTTCCAGACGAACATCAATACCTGCCAAACGCTGTTGTTCAAGCAGGAATTCGCTCAGGATACGTGGTGAACAGCGGCCCATGACCATAGGGCCCATTTCGATCACAGTCACCTGACATTCTTTGAAACGTGCAGAAGAAGCCAGTTCCAGACCAATCACACCACCACCAATCAAGACAATACGACGGCCTGATTGCAATACTGGGACAAGTGCTTGTGAATCTTCTAGGTTACGTAGCGTATAAACGTGTTTACCCAGCGCATCGAAGTTTGGCAGACGACGAGCTGCGCCGCCAGTGGCAAGCAACAGTTTGTCATAAGCAACAACGTCACCATTTTGAAGTTCAACCGTATGCGCTTCAGCGTTGATTTTTGCCACGCCATTGCCACGAATGGTTTCTACACCAAGTTCCACCAGTTTTTCTTCTGACAGAATCTCAATCTTGGTTTCTTCAGGTTTTAGAATCACATCCTTAGACAGTGGTGGACGCTCATAAGGAAGATGCGTTTCATCACCGATCAGAATGATTTTACCTTCGTACTTGTTACCACGAAGTTCTAAAATCGCGCTTGCACCTGCCTGACCCGCACCTACAATTACGATGGTTTCGATGTTGCTCA
>CANQWW010000046.1 GCA_947627655.1 uncultured Acinetobacter sp.
GGACAATAGAAATTCTTTGTTATAGCCTACCAGCAGCATAAAGCCGACATAAACGAATAACATGATTGCCGTAAGCGTCCAGCTAAGACGACTTTTTTTGGCGACCATTTCTTTGAATTTGGGATTTTGTAGAATCTGTTCTACTTGTCTCTCATCCATAAACATTCTCCTTACTATGCCCAACCTTGGGCATCCATTTTTTAATTCGAATTATCACCTTTACAACTTAACAAGCTTGATAGCAACTTGTAATTTAGACTTTGGTCGTTAAAAAATGATCAATTTGAACGCCAGCGTTCACGATGCTGTATCATAGCTGCATGCTAAACACACTCTAGGCAACATGAACAGCTGGCTCATCATCGGGGTACTGGCCCTCTATATCGCATTACTTTTTATCTGTGCATTTTTTGGGGAAAAGCACGCGAGTCGCCTCAGTACCCGTGGCCGCATGCTATTGTTTAGTTTAACTTTAGGGGTCTACTGTTCATCCTGGACATTTTATGGTGCCACGGGTGCGGCCGTGCGCGAAGGCATCATTTTCCTGCCTATTTATCTGGGTCCTTTACTCTTTGTCGCGGTCGGTTATGACATCTGGCGACGACTGGGCCGGGTACGCCAACACCATGCCATTTCTTCCATTGCCGACTTTGTGGCAGCCCGTTATGGTAAGAGTGGCCCCCTAGCCTCATTAGTCACCATCCTGGCGGTCATTGCCATTATTCCCTATCTGGCGCTGCAGCTACGTGCAATTGCCCTGAGTGCCGCGGTGATTCTGGAACCTTCTGAAGGTATGGCAAGCACCACCAATAGCGTGTTGTTCCTGACCGGCGTGCTGGCTATTCTGGCGATGATTTTTGGGACCCGGCAGATTGCCAATACTGAACAGCATGGCGGTCTGATGCTGGCCGTGGCCTTTGAATCTTTCGTGAAACTGTTTGCCCTGTTGGCGGTGGCTGGCTTCTTTATGTTTGCCGCTCCGGAAAATATAGCCCAAATTAGTGGTGATATTCGTATCACCTTCCATGAAGTGCAGATGTTTGGGGTACCTGAAAGCTTCTGGGTCCAAACCTTGTTGGCCGCTCTGGCGATTATCTGTCTACCGCGTCAGTTCCACGTTGCTGTGGTCGAACTGCGCGATGAAAAACATATCCGTGGCGCGCGGCGCTGGTTTGCCATCTATCTGATTCTGACCACTATTGCCATTATTCCAATTGCCAGCTGGGCTCTGCATGCCGCACCGCATTATCTGGCAATTCCTGATGTGGCCGTGCTGTCCCTGCCGCTGAGTTATAACCAGGAATGGCTGACTTTATTGGCCTTCTTAGGCGGTTTCTCTGCCTCTACCGGCATGTTGCTGGTGTCATCGGTTGCATTGTCGATCATGCTGAGTAATGACCTGATTATGCCAGCCTTGTGGCGCTTCAAGCTGATTTCCAGACATGACAAGCGCCTGCCTCTGGTCCTGAAGTTCACCCGGCGGGTGTGTATTCTGGCCGTGATGCTGCTGGGTTTCCTGTTTTATAACTTCTTTAATGATATCGATCAGCTTTCTGTTTTCGGCCTGCTGGCTTTCAGTGCAGTTGCCCAGTTTGCCCCGGCGCTGATCGGCGGCCTGTACTGGCGTGGTGGCAGTAAACAGGGGGTCTATGCCGGATTGCTAACCGGCTTTGCCTTATGGGCCTATACCCTACTCTTTCCGACGATTTTGCGCAGTTTGCCCGAAACTTTCCAGCAGTTTAGTCAGGACCTGCTCACTTATGGCCCCTTTGGTCTCAACTGGCTGCGCCCGGAAGCATTACTCGGTTTTGAATCCTTTGATTCGCTGACCCATGGCGTAGTCTGGGCATTGGGTCTAAACCTTTTGCTGTATATCTGGGTATCCCGTATTTTCCGGCCCAGTGTCGCAGAACAGATTCAGGCGGAAAGCTTCTTTTACTATGAAACCAAGCCTTTGCCTTCCCAGAGCCCGACGACAGATGTCAGCTATTCTCATCAGGATGTCGCACGTTTAAAAGTCGGTGATCTGATTACCCTGGCCAAGCGTATTACCGGTGAAGAGCCCACGATGCGTGCTTTTCAGCAGTTCTGTACCCAAAATAGCGTGGAGCTGAATGAAAACAGCAGTGCCAATGGTATGTGGTGGCGTTTTACCGAGCAGTATCTGGCAGGCACCATTGGTGCAGCCTCAGCACGGACTTTGCTGACCACGGCGATGGTGAATAATGGCCTGGCTCTTGGACAAGTGGCCAATATTCTCGACCAGGCTTCTCAGTGGCAGCGTTTTAACCAGAACCTGATCATGACCATGATCGACCATATGACCCAGGGGGTCAGCGTGGTGGATGAAAATATGTGTTTGGTGGCCTGGAATAACCAGTATCTGAAGCTGTTTGATTATCCGACCGATATTGTCTATGTGGGCTGTCCAATTGCTGACCTGATTCGTTATAACGCGGAACGCGGTGAATGTGGTCCAGGCTCGGTTGAAGAGCATGTACGTAAACGGATTCGCTGGATGCAGGTCGGTAGTGCGCATGAATTTGAACGCATTCGTAAGGATGGCCGTGTCATCCAGATGCGCGGCAACCCGATTGAAGGCGGCGGTTTCGTGACCACCTTTGCGGATATTACCGCCTTCCGTGAAAATGAAGCCGTGCTGGAAGCCCGGGTACGGGAACGCACCCAACAGCTGGCCGATGCACTGTCGGAGCAACAACTGGCGCGGGAACAGGCCGATAAGGCCAATATGTCCAAGAGCCGTTTTATTGCTGCAGCCAGCCATGACTTGTTACAGCCGATGCATGCAGCACGCTTATTCAGTACCGCACTGGAACAAAGTGTGCAGTGTGCTGAAGACCGTAAAACCCTGCAACAGCTGGATCGTGCCCTGCATGGTGCCGAAAGTATGCTTTCAGCTCTGTTGGATATCGCGCGGCTTGAAGGTGGAACCATTCAGCCAAAACGTCAGGCCTATCCGCTACATGACCTGCTCAGTGATCTGGAACTGCAATTCAAATCCATTGCCGCGCAGCGTGGTATTCAGTTCAGTGTCCATGATGCACAATTCTGGATTGATACCGATCCACAATGGATTCGCCGGATTATCCAGAACTTTGTCAGCAATGCGCTACGTTATACCGCCAAAGGTAAAGTCGTGGTGGGTGTGCTGCGCTCCAGCAACCGGCCGAATCATATCCGGATCGGTGTCTGGGATACCGGTCCAGGGATTGCTGAAGAACAGCGTATCAAGCTGTTCCAGGAATTTGAACGTTGTGGCCATACTTCGCCATGGGGTGAACAAGGCTTAGGCCTTGGCTTGGCGATCGTGCAACGCATGACCAGCATGCTGGACTATCCGGTGCATGTGTATTCTGAATATGGCAAAGGCTCCTGCTTTATCATTGAAGTACCATTGACGGAGGCACCAAAAGTCGTGGCCGCACCGGTGCAGACCGTTCCGCTGAAATCTAAGGCCTTCAAGATCCTCTGTTTGGATAATGATGAAACTATTCTGGAAGGGATGTCGACCTTATTGACCAAATGGGGTTATCAGGTCTTTAAAGCCACTGAGCCTGAACAGGCGCAGGAACTGATCGAGCAGGAAAATATTCAGGTCTGGCTGGTCGATCAACATCTCAATCAGCACAAGCGTGGTCTGGACTTTATTTTAGCCCATCGCAAGCCACATCTACCGGTGGCGTTGATCACCGCAGATTCTGATCCGGAATTGCCACAGCAGCTCAAGGAACTCAATATTGTGCTATTGAAGAAGCCTTTAAAACCAGCTTCATTACGCTCATGGCTTTCGGGTTTGAAAATATCTGAAAATTAAGGCGTCATATCTTGTATAAGTACCTGTTTTAGCTTGTAAAGCAGGTACTTTTTTTCATTAAATGTCACAAAAAATTTCAATATTTGCATAAATTTTCTGCCGATATGCGCAAAGCACCAAAATCAAGCTAAAAATCCTGACATCCATTGACCAAAAATATCATTTTAAAAATCGCTATGGCAAAACTTCACCATTCCTGACGTGAAGCTGTGTGGACTTGGTTATAATATTGTAAGTTATTATTTTTTATAAATTAATATTGGATTAAGTTGATTATTTGAACTTTAGTCGTATTTTTTCACTGCCCTATCCTGCTCTAAAAATATGACTTAGCAACGATCAGTCTTTATTCATGCCAATATTCTTCATCCGCATGTCAGCTGATCATTTATTACTGCATAAAGGATGACTAATCATGAGCTTAGACACTACTGCTGAGATTAATCAGAACCGACAGTTTCATCGTCAATACGGTGCCAATGCCATACTGCCGGCAATCGACTGGAGCAATCTATTTAAATATAGCAAACTTGGCCCGGCTCAGGTTGAAGCACTAGAAACCCTATACCAATGTGCAGTTCCCCTCGCCTTACAGGTGTTTGAAGAGCTACATTTTGATGTATTTGAACCCTTTGCCTACAAGCCTCAAGGTTTGGGACTATTTGAACGTCTGGCAGAACAGGAATCTAAACTGATCCAGTCACTGGAAGCTGAATCTGCAGCGTTAAGTACAGATACCCGGCATCAGACCTGGAGCATGTTATTGCGTGGTGGTGCAGTACTGGTTTTTAAAGCCTGGCTGGCAAAAGTCAAAACTGGCGATGACCAACTGGATACCTCTCAGTTTGATGAACTCTCTGAACTGTTATTTATTAAAACCTCGCCTCTTGAGCTGGCAGAGCGCCTGCGGGTTAATCCGCAGTCAGATCAGGACCATATCTTCCTGATGTATGGCAATGACGTCTATCTGGATCGTTTTAACAGTCTGGAAACTGCGGCACTGTTTGTAGACCTGGGGGTTTATGATGCCGCTTTTCTGAGTCTGCGTGATGACCGGGTCGCTGAATACCTGATGTCGCAAGGTTATGTCTCGCAGGAACAGGTGGATGAACTGCAATGTGCCCTGAATCCATTATTTTGTGCCGACCTGACCCCGAAACAGGACTGCATCGCTTAAAAGCTGATCTTCAGAGCATAAAAAAGACCTCTATTGAGGCAATGCCAGCCAATTAAGCAATTGACTGGCATTTTCTTTTTTAAATTCATGAATATATTTGATAATTGGAAAAGTCATACGCAACTGTCTGAGGCAGGACTACATTAAAAAATGATTGTTTCTGTGACAAATTTACTAATAGATGGTGGCTGACGAGTTTTGCGGATGACAAATGCCTTTGGTTACTTTGGGCGAAACCAAAGTAACAAATAACATTGTAAGCATTTGATTTAAAAAAGTTAAGACTCCGTCGTGAACGACTAAAAAGTTAAAGAGTCTATTTTTAAACTCCTTAACTGACTGGCATTATCTATTGAGGTCTTTTTACACTTTTACAGCTTAGATTTTCTTTTCTTCAATATTCAGGGCATTGATGGCCAATACCGCTTGCGTACGGTTCTGTACACCGAGCTTACGGAAAATTGCCGTCACGTGCGCTTTAATCGTGGCTTCTGATACATCTAGTTCATAGGCAATCTGTTTATTGAGCAAGCCTTCTGCCACCATCATCAGCACCCGGAACTGTTGCGGCGTTAAAGATTGGATACGTTCAGCCAATGCAGTTTCATCCGCAGCCCGCGGGTCAAAATTCATACTCGCTGCTGGTAGATTTGGCGGTAACCAGATTTCACCTTCCAGTACTTCACGAATCGCTTCACCAATATGGCTTGGATGCGCAGATTTTGGAATATACCCCATCGCCCCATGGGCAATAGAGCGCTGAATAATGCTGACTTCTTCATGTGCCGACACCACAATAATCGGCAGCGAAGGATATTGGGCACGGACATGCACCAAGGCAGAAAAGCCAGAAGCACCCGGCAAGTTCAGATCAAGTAGCACAAGATCAGGTTCAGGACCATTTTCTAGGCGTTCATAAAATTCATTAACTGCTGCAGTTTCATGAATCTGTGCTTGCGGTAAGCTATAACGAACGGCTTGAATTAAAGCATGACGAAACAGTGGATGATCATCAACGATTAAAATATTCATAGGACGTGAGGAGATCTTGTGCACGGTAGTCCCTATTCTACCCATACTCGGCAGCTCAGTGATATGCCAGACTGTACAATTTTTAAAAATAATATTCAGTTTCTATACTTAAAATTTAAAAATCTTTGCATTTCACTAAATCTTTAATTGTCATCATTTTTTTGTATATAGCTTATCAGTAAGCTGCAAAGCTTATTCAGCTTAAATATAAGCCAAGATATCAATAGATTATAAAATTAAGCGGTCATGAAAACCGAGGATTTTAGTTATATATCAAATTTTAATAACTTTTCAGCTTTTCCTTATTTTACACCGCTGTGTAGATTTTGGATTAATAGGCTCATTCCGAGACCAACCCAATTTTAGGTTCCTAAATGTCAAATCAAGATCTACAAAAACCACTGAATATCGTTGCCGTTTCTGGAGGGTTAAATCATCCTTCTAAAACTGAAGCACTGGTACAAGCGATTATTGATGAGTTAGGTGAAGCAACACCGATCAATGTACATTTCATTAAATTCAGTGAAATTGGTCAGCTACTTGGTGGTGCCATTTACCGTAACCAATTACCGCAACGCGTTCAGGATGATTTGGCAGCTGTAGAAGCAGCTGATGCGCTAATCGTCGGTACGCCTGTTTACCGCGCATCATTCACCGGCCTATTCAAACACTTCTTTGACTTTGTAGAGCAAACTGCACTGGTTGATGTTCCTGTCCTATTAGCAGCTTCAGGCGGTAGTGACCGTCATGCGCTGGTGCTTGAACATCAATTACGTCCATTATTCAGCTTCTTCCAGGCACAAACCCTGCCAATTGGTGTATATGCAACGGATCGTGACTTCACACCTGAATATACGATTCACAGCGAATTTTTGCGTGCGCGGATTACCTTAGCGGTAGCACGTGCATTACCAATCCTTGAATGGGCACCAGCCAAAGGGCAACGTGCTGAAGTGATCAAAGAAAAGTCACAACAAGCCAACCAGAACCTAGGCATCAATAAACAGATCGAGCAGGAAGAAGTGCTGCCTTCAGCAGCAGTGCCTAGCCTGGACGCAGCAGAGTCTCGCTTGCACAGCAAGAAAGCTCCAAAAACTCAAGTCGCTTAATTAATAACTTCTTCAGAGGGTGAGAAGAATGTCAAACAACAAAAATATTACTTTTGCATATTGGGTTCCAAATGTCAGCGGTGGTCTGGTCGTGAGTAACATCGAGCAGCGTACTGACTGGAGCTATGACTATAACGTACGTCTGGCACAAACCGCAGAAAAGGCTGGCTTTGACTACGCGCTGACTCAGATCCGTTTTACCGCAGGCTATAACGCAGAAAATCAGCATGAATCGGTCAGCTTTAGTCACGGTATTCTGGCCAAGACTGGACGCTTAAAAGTCATCGCGGCGATCCTGCCAGGTCCGTGGAAACCGGCTCTGGCAGCCAAGCAGTTAGCCACTATTGACCATCTGAGCAATGGCCGGATCGCAATCAATGTCGTCAGCGGCTGGTTCCGCGGCGAGTTTGATGCGATTGGTGAAGAATGGCCTGAGCATGACCAACGCTATGCCCGTTCGGAGGAATTTATTCGCAGTCTAAAAGGGGTCTGGACCCAAGATAATTTCAGTTTTGATGGCAAGTATTACCAGTTCAATGACTATACCTTGAGTCCAAAACCGGTGCAGAAGCCGCATATTGAAATCTTTCAGGGTGGCAGTTCCCGTGCAGCACGTGACATGGCTTCTCGCGTATCGGACTGGTATTTCACCAATGGCAATACGCCTGAAGAACTGAAAAAGCAGATCGATGACATTCGTGAAAAGGCCAAAGCTAACAATCACACAGTGAAAATCGGTGTCAATGCCTTCGTGATCGCCCGAGATACGGAAGAAGAAGCACAAGCCGTGCTGCAGGAAATCCTTGCCAAAGCCAATGTGCAGGCGGTGAGCTCTTTTAGTGATGCGACCCGTGAAGCGGGGGCAGCAACGGCGGAAGGTGAAGGTAACTGGGCCAAATCCACTTTTGAAGATCTGGTGCAGTATAACGATGGCTTCCGAACCAACCTGATTGGTACACCGCAGCAAATCGCGGAACGTATAATTGTACTGCAAAAAGTCGGTGTCGACGTAGTCTTGTCTGGCTTCTTGCACTTTATTGAAGAAGTCGAATATTTTGGCCAGAAGGTACTGCCGCTGGTCCGTGAACTTGAAGCACAGCAGGCAACAGCAGTGCAACAAGAAAACGCTGAGCTCGTATAAGTATTCCAATAAATCTCAGCGCTTTCCATTCACCCCCCTAAGGCTCGGCTTAGGGTTTTTTTTTATCTAGGCAGCAAGCCAAACGAAGCACTCCAGTACCCCACGCTAGCCGGATGCTGTTTTCCTGCCTACAATGTGATGCAATTGCAAAAATAGATGGCTTAACTATGTATACCGGTATTGTCCAAGGCCTGGAACAGGTCGTTGAAATTCGTAAAGGTGATGGCTTTATGACCATCATCATCAGTGACCAGCAAGGCTTCTTTGCCGATGTATTTATTGGTGCTAGTGTCGCGGTGAATGGCGTCTGCCTGACGGTCACTACGATAGACCGTGAGCAGCAACAAATTCATTTTGATATCTCTAATGTCACGCTGGAGCTCACCACGCTGAAATCACTGCAAGTCGGTGATGAGGTGAATATTGAACGCTCGGCCAAGGTCGGTGCGGAAAATGGCGGGCATAACCTGTATGGGCATATTGAAGGTACTGCTCAAGTCGCTCAAATCGAGCAACGCGGCGCAACTCTACATATCGACCTGCAGATTCCTGAAGGCAATATCAAATACTTCTTCCTGAAAGGTTTTATTGGCTTGAATGGCTGTAGCCTGACGGTAAACCGTGTCGATCGTAGCAAAAATGAAATTTCAATTGACCTGATTCCGGAAACTTTGCGCCTAACCACCTGGAAATCTATTCAGGTAGGTGATGAAGTCAATTATGAAATTGACCAGATGACCCGAACCCTGGTGGATACGCTGGAAAATATCCATTTAGCCAAAGCTTAATTGACTCAGGAGCTCATTGAGCGAAAGTTTAGCTGCTATTACGTTAATATTTCTCTACTATTTCTAGCCTACCCGATTACCTAGAATGCATGGCATCTCATATTTAGAAGACTGCCATGCATCTGATCTGGTTCCGGAATGACTTACGCCTTCATGACCATGCTGCCCTGTGGCATGCCGCACAAAGCAAACAATGTCTGGCACTGATCATCCTGTCACCTGAGCAATGGCAACTGCATCAGGATGCACCAATCAAAATCGACTTTTATCTGCGCCGAGTCCAAGTGCTCAAACAGCAACTAGACGCACTGAATATCCGGTTCGTTATACTGAATATTCCACGCTGGAAAGATATTCCGGAACAGCTGCTTTCTCTGTGCCAGCAATTGCAGATCAGCACCGTACATTGCAATATCGAAACGGGCGTCAATGAGCAACAGCGGGATCAGACGGTTAAACAACAGTTACAACAGCACCAAATTGTATTAGAAAGCTATGAAGACCGGACCCTGTTTCCTTTAGGCTCGATCCGTAACTAGAACCAGCAGCCGTATCAGGTGTTTAGCGCATTTAAAAAGAAATGCTATGAACGGCTGATTATCGATGTGCCTTCCTGTTACCCGGAGATCGAAGCACAGCCTAAGTTAGCGCTCGATCTTTCTCACTTTGATTTTGACTTGGAGGCCTTGGCGCAAAATTATCGACCAGCAACTTCCAGCCAGTATTGGCCTGTTGCAGATCAATATGCGTTTGAGCTCCTGAATGAGTTTATTGAAGACCACTTGGCCGATTATAAAACCGATCGAGACTTTCCTGCTCTAGACGGTACCAGTCAGCTGTCGCCTTATCTTAATATTGGCATGCTCTCAATCCGGGAATGTGTACAGGCACTATTTACATCTTCACAGGGCTATTTCCAGCTTGAAGATATTGGTCAGCAGACCTGGCTGGATGAATTGCTCTGGCGCGAGTTCTATCAGCATAGCCTGCATGACTTTCCTAAAGTGTCGAAGCACCAGCCCTTTAAGGACAATACCAAAACCGTCGCATGGCGAGATGCACCTGAGGATTTGATCGCGTGGCAGCAAGGCCAGACCGGCATTCCAATTGTCGATGCTGGCATGCGCCAACTGCTCGCTACTGGCTGGATGCATAATCGGGTACGCATGATCACGGCCATGTTTTTAAGCAAAAACCTGTTAATAGACTGGCGGCTGGGTGAAGCCTGGTTTATGCAACACTTGATTGATGGCGACTTGGCCGCCAATAACGGCGGCTGGCAATGGTGTGCTTCAACCGGTATGGATGCAGCGCCTTATTTCCGGATTTTTAATCCGGTCAGCCAGTCACAGAAGTTCGACCCACAAGGAAATTATATCCGCCAGTGGGCACCTGAACTGACGCATCTGGACAGTAAAAGTATTCATGATCCTTATGCCAAAAATCCAGCATTGGAACTGGATTATCCAAAACCAATCGTGGATTTAAAGCAATCCCGTGCGCGGGCAATTGCAGCTTTTAAACAGTTTTAAGCATTCTACACGCAATAAAAAAGCCTCCAACCAGAGGCTTTTGAAACAAAATCAAGAATAAAAACTTGGATCAGGTACTTTTCCGGTCAGCACCCACTCTCCCACTTCCTGATATTTATAATCTACCGGGTCATGGAGGGTCTGGGTGCGGACATTGCGCCAGAACCGGTCCAGATTCAGCTTGGCCGTGGTGGCACGGGCGCCCATCACCTGGAAGATATTCTGGGTAATATACAGTGAGGTATTCGTCGCAGCGATTTTGGCAGTCGCGATGGCAATCGAGACTTCTCCACGTTGTTCAGCAGTCAGATCAGCGCCAATATCCCACGCTTTTTGCAAAGCCTGAATCGCTTTATCGGCCAATAGACGCACGCCTTCTAGCTGGACGTAGAACTCGGCAAAATGCTTCTGGGTAAAGGGATCATTCACTGCATTTTCAGCCAGTGATTTCGACCAGGCTTTCTGACTCTGCACCGTCTGTTTTGCAATTTCAAATGCCCCTTCAGCCACGCCTAGGAACATATGCACAAAGATCAGCTGGGCGATCAACGGACGCAGGCTGGAATACAGGGTACTGAGTGGCCCTGGATTAAGAAGCAGCTCATCTGTATGAATGCGGACCTGTTCAAAATGACTGCTGCCACTATCGGTCTGGCGCTGGCCCATATTGTTCCAGTCACCGAGGAAGCTGACCCCGTCACGCTGGGTGGGAATCACTCCAATCAACAATTTGCCTTCTGGGTTATAGCCGGAACAGAGTAGAATATCAGAGTCGATCGAGCCGGAGCAGAAGCTCTTATCGCCATGGAAAATATATTCTTGATCAGAAACTTGGCTGGCTGTGGTGCGGCGATCCAATGGATTTAAGGTATTGCCCCAAAACAGGTTTTCTCGAGCCGTCTGTTCAAACCAGGGGCCATATTGTTCTGGCTGGGAAAACAGCTGCACGGTGGCAATCAGCAAATGATGGAAGCCATAAACATGCGCCAGTGAGCTGTCCACGCGAGCAATTACCTGAATGGTCTGGAAGATCGTCTGCCAGTCTGCACCTTGCCCCCCGTATTCCTTTGGAATTGACAGTCCCAGCAGTCCGCTCTGACGAATCAGGTCACGTTGCGGCTTTGGATTGCCGCCCTGTTTGTCACGTTCTGCTGCGGTCAGCGCAAACTGATCCGCTAGTGATTGGGCAATGTCGAGGGAAGATTGTCTATATTGTTGTGGTGCATTCATTTTTGTGACTCATTAACGCCTGTCTGCAGCTTAACAGATCAAGTCCAGCGCCTATATTCAAAAGCATGCAGAACTTATCAGCGAGATAAAAATACCGACTGAAAACAGTCGGTATTTGCTTAGATTTAAAAATGTTTAAACTGATTTTTTGACTTCGGCAATCAGATCATCAACGACCTGTGGTTCGGCCAAAGTTGAGGTATCTCCCAAACTATCCAGTTCATTGGCAGCAATCTTTCTCAAGATACGACGCATAATTTTACCGGAACGGGTTTTGGGTAATGCAGGAGCCCAATATAAGGCATCTGGGGTCGCCACGGGTCCGAGAATCTTGCGCACCCAGCTCACCAGTTCGGCACGTAGCTCATCCGTACTTTCCGTCCCGGCTTGTAAAGTCACAAAGGCACAAATACCCTGACCTTTGATATCATGCGGCATCCCGACCACCGCCGCTTCGGCAACCGCTTCATGCGCCACCAGCGCGCTTTCAATTTCCGCAGTTCCCAGACGATGACCGGAAACATTCAGCACGTCATCCACACGACCGGTAATCCAGTAATAACCATCTTCATCACGGCGGGCCCCATCACCGGTAAAATAAGTACCCGGATAGGTCGAGAAATAGGCCTCGATAAAACGTTCTGGATCTCCCCAGATGGTCCGCATCTGACCCGGCCAGGAATCTTTAATCACTAGATTGCCTTCGACCGCACCCTCCAGCTCTTTACCATCCGCATCTACAATCGCCGGCTGTACTCCAAAAAATGGACGGGTGGCTGAACCCGGCTTCAGATCGGTAGCGCCGGGTAATGGGGTAATCATAAAGCCGCCGGTTTCCGTCTGCCACCAGGTATCCACCACCGGACAGCGGCCTTCACCGACCACGTTGTAATACCAGTTCCAGGCTTCCGGATTGATCGGCTCACCCACTGTACCGAGCAAACGTAAACTGCTCCGGTCACTTTCCCGCACAAAGGCATCGCCTTCACGCATCATGGCGCGAATCGCAGTCGGTGCAGTATAAAGAATGGTGACATTGTGTTTATCTACGATATGACCGGTACGTGCCCAAGTCGGATATTGCGGCACGCCTTCAAACATGACCGTGGTGGTGCCATTCGACAAGGGACCATACAGCACATAGGAATGCCCGGTAATCCAGCCCACATCTGCGGTACACCAGAACACATCATCCTGTTTGATATCAAAAACTTCACGAAAGCTACAGTTGACATAAGTCAGATAACCACCCGTGGTATGCAACACCCCTTTCGGTTTGCCGGTCGACCCTGAGGTATAGAGAATGAATAACGGATCTTCTGCATTCATTGGTTCAGGTGGGCAGTCATCGGTTACGGTCATGATTTCCATGTGATACCACAGGTCACGGCCTTGTTTCATCTCGATCGGGTTACCGGTACGGTGCACCACCATGACATGCTGAACCGAGTCTGTACCAGGCAATTTAAGTGCCTCATCCACATTCGCTTTTAACGGAATTGGCTTGCCGCCCCGCATACCGGAGTCAGCAGTAATCACCATTTTCGCCTGACTGTCTTCAATCCGGCTGGCCAGCGAGTCAGGTGAGAAGCCACCAAAAACCACACAGTGCACGGCGCCAATTCGCGCACAGGCCAGCATGGCAATTGCCGCTTCCGACACCATCGGCATATACAGCACCACTCGATCGCCTTTCTGGATGCCATTTTTTTTCAGTACATTGGCAAAACGGCAGGTTTCATCATGCAGCTCGGCAAAAGAAATAATCTTGTGGCGTGAAGGATGGTCACCTTCCCAGATAATTGCCGGTTTATACGGATGCTCTTTCAGATGACGGTCCAGACAGTTGGCACTGATATTGAGCTGACCATCAGCAAACCATTCAATTTTAAAATCTTCTTGTTTAAAGCTGGTGTTTTTGACTTGGGTAAAAGGCTGAATCCAGTCCAGTTTCTGGGCCTGTTCTGCCCAGAACTCTTCCGGTGCCTCGATAGAACGCTGATAACGTTCAAAATATTCAGTTTCTGAAGTGCGTGCGGTTTTCTTAAATTCTGCAGGTACGGGATAGATTTCTTTCATTATATGCTTCCTTGATCTTTTTCCCTCTCATCACGAGAGGTATATGCCACGTTATTGATTGTTTTTTATGCATACTTGCAGTATGAACTGCTTATTTAAAATCAAACAATCATGCTTTGGTCGTATTCTGATCTATTTATTTAAAACATAGGCTTAAACCTGAATCCAATATATTCCTGTCTAGTTTTGGTATCTGTGCCTTGTATTGAATTCTATCATCTGGCTGATTTTTTATACTGCTAGGTAGCCTGCAGGTACTGACTCAATTTTCCTCTGCATACTGGCTCAGCTCACGAGCTCCAAACATGCGCCTTAGTAGCATGCTGTCCTTGAGAATGGGCAACCGTGAACGAGAAACGCCACAGGATAATGCAAAAAGGTAGCGAATATTTTAAGCAAACTACTTGTTAATTTTTGCTACAACCCGTTCAGGCGGTGCAATTTTTTATTAAGTTGCTGGTAAAAATCAGGCAAAATACAGCAAACTTTACTATTGGAATACGCGTGGCTGAGAAAGAAAATGCACTAAGCCAAGTGACAGAAGGCACCTCTGAGCTATTACATCAAGCGTCTGAAAAAACCGCTCAGACTGTCATTGAGCACACGGCAAAATATAATGATGCCTATTCGACTATCGATAAAATTCTGGATGGCTTTTGGGAACGGGTGCCCTATTTCTGTATTGCCTTGATGGTCATTACGATCTTCTGGCTGCTATCCAAAGTCTTTAAGTTTTTTGTGCGCAAGACACTAGAAGACCGCAGCTATACCCGGCAGAATCTGGTTCTGGTTCTGAACCGTGTCGGCAGTACGGTGATTATTTTCTTCGGTGTGTTAATCGGGCTGGTCATCGCGATTCCAGGCTTTACCCCCGGTCAGCTGATGAGTGCTCTGGGGATTGGTTCGGTTGCGATCGGTTTCGCCTTTAAAGATATTTTCCAAAACCTGTTATCAGGCATCCTGATTTTGCTCGGTGAGCCGTTCAAGATTGGTGATGATATTATTGTTTCAGGCATGGAAGGAACCGTTGAAGATATCCAGATCCGGGCAACTTATTTACGTTCACCGGATGGCCGTCGTATCGTCATTCCCAATGCCACGGTATATACCAGTGCAGTGACGGTGAATACCGCCTATACCCGTCGCCGCTGTGAGTTTGTGGTCGGCATTGGCTATGAAGATGATATCCAGAAAGCCAAAGATATTGTAACCGCGATTCTGGATAAAGATCCGACCATCTTGAGCCAGCCGGCATTTAGTGTCAATGTCATTGCGCTGGCAGACTTCTCCATCACCTTAAAAGCTTTATGGTGGGTCGATACCACTGACATCGGCACAGGGACTTCCATCAGTACCGTGCAAGAACGTGTCATCCAGGCCTTTGCTGAATATCAGATTTCCATTCCTTATCCGGTACAGGAAGTCAAAGTCTATCGCGGTGACGGTCAGGATGATGTCTCAGCGCGTGCTAAACAATCGACCTAGAACATAGGGAATCACGGTCTCGGTCCGGATAATACGGTTGCCAAGGCTCACCGCCTGGCAGCCGTTTTGGATCAGCAGTTCCACTTCATAAGGAATAAACCCACCTTCTGGTCCGATGACAATCGTACACGGATACTCAATCGCAAAAGGCATGCTGTTTTCTGCATAGGGATGGGCCACATAGGCTGGTCGGTCAGCCGTAATCAAGCCCGGTAAGATATCTTCTACAAAAGGTTTAAAACGTTTATACAGCTCAATCTTCGGAGCTATTGTATCCCCTGCCTGTTCCAGTCCCAGCTCGATATAATGATCCAGCTGTTGTAAAAACGGGGTTTGCCAATAACTTTTATCCACCCGATAGCTGTGTAGTAAAACAATCTTCTCTACCCCAAGCGTTACCGCGTCCATGATCAGACGGCGTAATACTTTTGGCCGTGGCAAGGCTACAATGAGGGTTACTGGTAATTTGGCGGGTACAGCTTCTTCTTTTAACGGTTTTAGTCGCACTGCTTTTTCAGAAATATCGACAACCTCGGTTAGATAGCGCTGACCCTCACGAATCCCGACTTTTAGCGTATCTCCAACTTGAATCTGCACATGCTGCTGTAAATGTTCCAGCTGACGTCTGGCACTCATTGTCCAGATTTCAGATTCGGTTTGGCGTGGGTCAAGCAGGACGATATTCATACGTTATAAATTCAACTCTTAAAAGCAAAGACACCTGCACAGCCACCTAAGATTTCATGACTTTAATTTACTTTGCGTAGGCATATTCCTACTTTTGACAGAGCAAAAGTAGGCAAAACTCTTTGTTAGGCTAATGGTCAGTCCCTTTACTATAGCCTAACGGTGGCATCCATGCCGCCTTCCAGAGATCCGATTGTGTTTGTCGAGGGTCAAGAAAGACAATATTCATACGTTATAAATTCAACCCTTAAAAGCAAAGACACCTACACAGCCACCTAAGATTTCATGACTTTAATTTACTTTGCGTAGGCATTCCCTACTTTTGACAGCGCAAAAGTAGGCAAAACGCTTTGTTAGGCTAATGGTAAGTCCTTTTACCATAGCCTAACGATGGCATCCCTGCCATCTTGGTAAATCCAATATCTGTTACTGATCAATATAAATTAAAGGTACTGATCAATCACCTGAATATGTCTCTCAAGCGATCCCGTATTTAACTGCATAATTTTCTGTGCGGCGGTATTTAAAGCCTCTGCCTGAGCAGAGTGATTTAAAATCTCCAGCAAATTCGTAGCTGCCTGATTGGCAACTTGCACGACTTCGACTGCATCTGCTTGAACGAATTCATCGACAATGGTCTGGAAATTAAAATAGTTTTTACCTAAAACAGTCGCTACATTCAGAGCAATCGGCTCCAGAATATTATGCCCGCCCCCCGGTTCATTCAGAGACCCACCGACATAACAGGCCTGGCTCAGTGCATACCATAGCCACATTTCCCCCATCGAATCGGCCAGATAGACCTGAGTATCTGTTTCAATCTGCTGGCCCAGACTACGACGTTGGGTGCTTAGATTTAAAGCCTGAGCAGCCTGAAATACCTCATCAAAACGTTCCGGATGACGTGGCACCACGATACACAATAAATCTGGATCTGTATCCAGATAAGGCTTTAATGCGGCCAGTATCTCTTTTTCTTCGGGTGCATGCGTGCTGGCCAGAGTCATAATCTTACGATCTTGCAAAGCCCAGCTTTGTTTAAGCTGTATGGCCCGCTCGATAAACGGCTGCGGCGCCGTAATATCAAATTTAATATTGCCGAGTACCTGAGTTTTATCCGCAGCCATTCCCAGCTGAATATAACGCTGCTGTGTTGCTATATCTTGTGCTAATAGCTGTTGCATGGATGCTAACATGCCCTGGGTCAGGCCTTTCAGCTTGCCATAGCCCTGAGCAGATTTTTCCGAAAGACGAGCATTCAGCAACAGGCATGGCACCTTAAGATACTGGGCCTGATCAATCAGATTCGGCCAGAGTTCTGTTTCCATCAGCAATAATAATTTAGGCTGATATTTCTGATAGAAATCCCGCAGCAGATGCTTTTGGTCGGCAGGCAAGTAAACCGCCTGAAACAGCTCTAAATAAGGTGGTTTTAAAAATAAAGACTTGGCTCGTGCCTGACCGGTTTTGGTGGTATTGGTGACCAATACCGGATGACCGAGTTTTAAATAGTGTTCAATCAGAGGTTGTGCTGCATTGGTCTCTCCGACAGAGACCACATGAAACCAGATGGCATGCTTGTTTTTTGGTGTCTGAAACGGGCCAAAACGCTCCAGCAATTCCTGTTGCAGTTGTTCAGGACTTTCTG
>CANQWW010000047.1 GCA_947627655.1 uncultured Acinetobacter sp.
CCTCCAGTAGCGGCACCAAAGTATGCGGATGACTTCGATCCAACTACGCCAGAGGGTTATGACCTGGTGAAACGAAACGGTGATCTTGAAATGTTCCAGGACCCGCTAGATTCATTTTTCCAGGGCCGCTATATCGCTATTAGAAATGCTTTGCGTGAAATCGGCTGGCAAGGTGAGGAATACGGCGAATTAAGCAAGAATGGCTATACGCTGGTGCCTGATTTTGAAAAGGCCGGTGCTGGTGCAAACTTGGTCGGCCTACATTTCAGGCTTAAAGATTCTGAGACTGGAGAAGATGCTGGTTTCTTTATGTCTAGTGCTTTGGGTCTTAATCCGGTCGAGTATGCTGAAAGGCTTGATATGGGTATTCCGACCAAGCCTAAGCCACAACCGGAGCCGGCCCCAGAGCCACAAGAAGCTGATCTTGATGTGATGAAACATGGCTTTAACCAGGGATTAAAAGTAAGAGGTTGGGAAATTAACCAAAATGCCAGCGGCCAAGTAGAAATGACAGGTAAGAGCATCGGATCTAACCGCGACTTACGTGCTGTATGGGCTAAAGACAATGTTTTAAATGTGTATGCGGATGGATCTAACCGCAAAATTTTATTTAAGTTTAGCCTAGATCAAAAAGCGGAAAAAATCTCTAATGAAATTTTCCGATTCTTAGATCAAGTGGTGGATGCACTTAATCCAGCTGTGCCAGTAGTTGATCCAGTCGTGGAGCCAGATCCAATCGTGGACCCGGAGCCAGATAACAATGAGGATGATGAAATTAATACTTTCTTAAAAGATGTAATCGCAAACCCGGGCAATCATACAAATGATGAATCATTAGATAAGTTGACCGAATTGGCCGAAAGCTTGGGTGATGATGAAACAAGCGCCTTTGCTGAAATTGTCAATCAAGCAGCTAAAGCAGTTCAAGAAGTGGCGTTTAAACAGCTGCAAGACATGGTAAGCCAGGGATAAGTGATGGATATGATGCTATGGGGCGATAAGCCCCGTAGTCGTTCTGTTGTTTTAGATAGTGTTTCACCTCTTGAGGCACTAAAAAACAGCCGGGCGGCTATGGGTTTAATTGCTGAAAAACCTAATTTGAAAAAGACGATTGAAATCATGAGCTGGACCAAAAGAGCAGCTGCTCTATTGGGTGTGCTTAATGAAGTTACACACGCATCACTTGATATTTTAAAAAGCATTGCTCAGGGTCAATATGACCAAGAAGGCTTATTCTCATTGTGGGCCATGATGGATAACCATGTAGGCCAGTTGGGGCGGGATAACGTATTTAACGACAAAGTAGGGGCAGTGGCTCACCAGGCTATTTCCCGTTGGGCTGAACTGGAGTTAAACGATGTTTAATAATGACTTTAAAACAGTGCAAACCCGGCTAAATTATTGCTATGACCTGAGTACAGTGAAGGATCAGAGCAACGAGCCGAATCTATCCGAAAAGGCCAATCTGATTTTAGGAAAAAGAATTAGCACCTTGCGCAGTTTGATTGCAGGTAAATCGATTCCAAAGCATGAGATTTTATTAACCTCAAATACCTACCTGGTCAGCTACTACCTGGATCTTTTTCAAGAATTTGAAGGCGAGTCTGATGAGGCTAAAAAGGCTCAAAAGTTACTCAAGATTAAGAACTATGTTGATATACAAACTGCATCGGCTGCCCTTGATCCTACACGGATGTTAAATTTACGTTTTGAAAGTAGCGAAGTTGAAAAGAAGCTAATTGAAAACGCCAATCTGGTGACTGGCTTGATCAATCACACTATTGAAAGCTCTAAAATTAAAGGCATGTTTGATGCACATAAAGCACAAGCTTTAGTTGATCAAGAGCAATCGGCTACAGATACCTACAAACTACAGTATGAGGCGGCTCGGAAGACTTTAAGCGAAGGGTATGATGTATTTAGAAAACCCTTTATTGATTGTCGCAATGAGCTGCTTGATAAGCTTCAAAATGATGATTTAACCCTGGAGCAACGGGAGGCATTGAAGGAACAGTATAAGCCTAAAATGGAGGCTTTTCAGGACCAGGCAGATGCAGAGTACAAGGCACTTAAAGCCCGTGTTTATGATGACATGGAGGCCAATTATCAGGCTGAAAAGGCAAGAATTAAGGCTGAAAAAATCGCAATGGCCCGAGCGGTTAAGGATGCTGTTATTGCTCAGTCGACCGTCACCCAGGAAGATGCAGAGAAGTGGATTACAGACAAAGTGACAATCACTAAATCTGTAGTCAATAAGATGAAAAAGAACGGCATTACCCCGGAGAAATTTCACCAGGATCTAAAAGACTTCTTTGTGATTACCAATGGTCGACTGGGTAAAATTAAGATCGATACTAAAAACCATGACAGAGCCTATGCCAGCGGTGCCACTAAGCACTCAGTAGAGGGTTTTGTGATGCTCGATAATAAATTTGAGCAGCATGTGCTTTGGCATGAATTGGCGCACCACTTGGAGGCTGATGACAGCTTGCGCCTGGTGGCTCGGGAATATATCAAGTCCAGATCGGTTGACGGCGGTGTTAAGCACAAGCTTAAAAATATCTATCACAAGGGTTTTGGTAATAATGAATATGCTTATAAAACGGATATGTTTAATCATTATGCGGCCAAAATCTATGACCACGGTACCACAGAGGTTTTTTCTATGGGGATCGAGGCGCTATACGATGAAGCGACCCTATTTGATGTGCTGAAAAAGGACCCCAAGACAATTGATTTTGTCACTGCTGCTTTAATGCAGACACCGGAGGAAATCGATTTAATTAACCAAAAATTAAGAGACGGTATTCTGGAAACAAATGCTGATCTTGAAAATAACCGTACTGATCTTTATCAGGCTATCTTTGAGCAGCTGGCAGGCGTGGTGAAGTTTAGTGAATCTGTATCTGTCACCATAGATGATTTGATTCCTGGTGATCAGGAAACATTCCAGGAATGGGGTGCTAGTTTTTATGGCACCTTAACCTTGCCGAATGGTAAAGAGCTGGTATTGGTTAAAAGCAGTAAAGTGAAATATAAGTCCTATCGTGGCCGGACCATGAAGGGTTTTTATGCCCTGGACTTCTCCAATTATGCAGACGTTAAACTTCGGGCTAAATATTCCCCTGCTGCACAGCACTTTAATTATGGTTTTGGTGATGTGACTTTTGGCATTCAAACGCAAGACTTGAACAAGGTAAAAGTGTTAGCGTTATCAATGGATTTGCATAGAAGGGCGGGTTATAGTATTGCTGACACAAAGGGCAATATTGGTGAGGGTTTTTTCTCATTCGATAAGCTTGATAACCTTAAAAAACAATATCTACAGGGCTAAATGATGGATAGAAATACAACGGCGTTAAAAGTCACCACTCTAGACGGCTCTTTTTATGCAATCTTTCCAGATGATGCACAGAATTGTGAGTTACGCGGATTTGAAATTAAGGCGATTAGCTATTTTGAGAACAACTTATACCAAATGTCTAAGCAGCATGGTTATGGCTTAAAACTGTCTCAGTTGGAGCCGGAAGAACTCATGCTTTATGGCAACCGCGAAGATCTACAAATTAGTATTACTGATGAGTTTGACCGTGAAGAACTCGCGTTAATCTGACAATAAATAATCAAAAAAGGCTCCTTTCGATAAGGGGCCTTTTTTATTGGAAAATCAAGGCAAAGTCAGAAAAATAATAAACCAACATACAAGCTGTTTCATTTGTATGGAGTAGTGATGAAAAGCCTTCAATCACTCGCTTTGACGCGAAAGGCCCTGACCTTAATCGCACAAAAGGCAATAACCAAAACCACGATTGCAATTCTACGCTGGAATAAGGAGGCTTTGACCCTATTGGGCCAATTCCTGCCAAAGCCTAAAGCGGATGAGTCCAGTCCTGATTATCAGTACTTACAGTCTGTGATTAAACATGAATTACCCGATATGAATGACCCCGATATTGGTAATCGTATGACAGATATTCTTAACCGCAATTCTGAAAATGCCGCATTCCTTTCGTATGTGCAACAAGCCGTTGCCGCATACCGCGAAGCCCTGCTTGCTATTTCAAAACAATTCCTATGGGGTAATACTTAATGTTTGGCATTTTATTTGATGATGTTGGCAATCCTAAGTTGACCACTCAAGCACTTGAACTCACAAGCCAGCTTAAAGATATTTTAGATAGCCTTAAAACGCCACAAAACAGCGTAGAAGGCATGTTATCTGAAATCAGTACAATCACACAGGGTAATAAGCTTATCGCTGATTTAAAGCAGGTAGGCGACAATATCGGCGGTGTATCACTCCAGATTAATGATGATCCAGCGATTCCACTGTCTAATCCACGTAAAAAGACTGATCAATTTTATAATTTTCAGCAAAATAATACGAAAGGCAAGCGTCAAAAGGACAACATTGCTGCAGTTGAAATTGTGCGTCAGTACAACGAAGGCACTTTAAAGCTTAACGACTTAACAGATGAACAAAAAGAGGTTTTAGGTCGTTATACGGGTAACGGCGGTAACTTGCTTGATGTTGAAACAGGTATGCGTGGCTCAGATTATGAGTATTACACCCCTAAACCAATTGCGGCGGGTATTTGGGACGTTCTGAATGATAGCGGCTTTGGTGGTGGTAAGGTCTTGGACCCATGCGCGGGTGTTGGTATCTTTGGCGCTACTGCACCATTAAATGCGGCTGTTGATGCGGTTGAATTGGACAAAACCAGCGGCACGATCAATAAGCTAATCAATGAATCTGACAGTTACAACGTGCGTGTGAGTAACTTTGAAAGTGTTGCGGCACGTACTCCAGATGAATCATACGATGCAATTGTGGCTAACGTGCCATTTGGCAGTAACCGGGGCCGTAATTTTAAATACGATCCAAAGTACCAAAAAGCCAGCCTAGAATATTACTTTATCATGCGTTCCCTGGAAAAATTGAAGGGCGGCGGCATGGCTGCATTCCTGGTACCAGATCGTTGCATGACGGGTAAATCTGCTAAAGAACGTGCATTGCGCCAAGATTCAAGCCTACTGGGTGAATTTTTGGGAGCATATCGCCTACCTAATCTGGTATTTGGTGCGGCAGCCGCAGACACTATTACTTGCGTGATGTTCTACCGAAAACATAGCAAAGCTGCATTGGAAAAAGTAAATGATCTTTATGCAGGTGGTGAAGCCAATACACTGTCTGAGGCAAAAGTGCTTTGGGAATCATTTGTAGATGGCAAGTACTTTGAAACCAGTGAAGGTAAAAAGCGAATCCTGGGTGATGAGTTCATCAAAGCGGCCGAAGGTGATTTATACGGACGGGACCAGCTGACCACAAAAGAAGATATCGCCACAATTGCTAAAAAAATGCTGATGCACAAGTTACCTAAGTCGCGTATTGACTGGGCTTCACTTGAAGCAACCGAAGCTATGCCGATTGCCTACAATGAAGGCGATACGATTACCCAGCGCGGCCAGACTTTACAGCTGGTAAATGGCAATTGGGTGGTATTGAATCCAAGCCCTGAAAATACCGCAAAGCTCGATTTACTGGCAGATGCTCAAGATCCATATAGCGCCTTTGTATCCAATATCACCGTGGATCAAGTCGATGAACTAGCCGAATACATGAAAAAAATGTCTATGGCCTTGGATATGCCGCCGTGGATGGGGAAAATGCGCGTAGCTTTGGCAGGTGCCAAAACTCAGGACCAAAGAAAGCAGGTCTATAAACCTATTCTTATTGGTATGTGTGTAAAGCAGATTATCGATGAAGAAGGCATTGAATCCGGGATCAATTTCAAAGAGAAATATCAGGATCTTTCAAGTGCAATGGAGCGTTTTTCTTCTGACTTGAACAAAGTGAAGGGTGTTGATGGTGAAGCTAAGCTTGCTGTGCTGGAGTATAAAAAGCACTACAAAAAAGCGACTGGCTTTAGTTCGATTTGGGAGGGCGTAATTCGCCAGGAAACCGAAATCACAATGACACCGGATGCAAGCCTGGACGGTGTGATCTATGTCAATAAATCACCGTGGTTCACTGTAGAGCAAGCCCGTGCTTCATTGGGTCCAGACTTTGACCCGTTTAAGGACCCGGAATACTGTGTTTCAGATGATGGAAATAAAATCTGTCGTTCTGATGATTACTATGTAGGCAACATGGCCGACTTTCTAAAGCGCATCGATCCAGCAATTGAAAACGCCCCGAATGATGCAATTAGAAACAAGCTACTGGCGCAGAAAAAAGCAGCCTTTGATCGAGTGACTAAGATCAATGTTGATGAAATGCACTTTAACCTGTTTTCGCCTTATGTGACGATTGAAGAAAAAGCGGAATTTTTACGCCGTTCTATTCATAAAAGCGCACGTGTGGTTGATGTGGATGGCAAGAAAACAATCTCCTTTAATGTCACTGCAGCGGAAAAAGATAAGAACAACCGTAACAAGTATATCGGCCGTTTAGAAACTTATCTCAAGTCGGGTAACGTATCGCTCCAGGGTATTAAAATCGAAGGTGTGTCTGAGGAAAAACAGTTAGAGGAATTGCGTAGTTTTATCAACAAAACTAATGACAAGTTCAATAACTATATCCGTTCAAATACACGTATCACCGGGCGCTTAGAAAGTACGGCCAATGATCCGAAAAACATGCGTTTTAAGCAGTTTGAAGATACAAAAGAGCTGATCGTTCAGGGCATGAATCCAGAGCTTAAATTGCACACATATCAACGGGCCTTTGTCCGTCAAATGTCACGTGATTTCAGCGGTATTAATGGCTTTGATGTAGGTCTAGGTAAAACCTTTACAGCACTTGCATCGGTCCAGTACGTGCAATCTATCGGCGTTAAAAAGCGCACGATGTTTGTTTTACCTGGTTCAGTTCTATCAAACTGGCGTAAAGAGGCAATGCGGGCATATCAGTCAATTGATGACTGTTTGTTTGTGGGCTTGCGTGAAAATGATAGCGGCGTTCTGGTGGCTAACTCGAAGTTTTACGATGAAGATTTAATGTCGATCATTAGCAATAAGCCAAATAAGATCTTTATTAGTTTTGAGGCTTTTGAACGTATCAAATTAAAGGCCGAAACGATTGAACATTTTGAGAATCATATTCGTTCTGTCGATTCATCTTTTATGGAGGATGATAGCCGGAAAAATGAGGAAAAAACGCAGTCAAAACTTGAAGGTCTAACCGCTGTTTTATCTGAAAAAACCGGAGCTGCACCATACCTGGAGCAACTAGGCATTGATTCAATCGTAATTGATGAAGCACATGCTTATAAAAACTCAAGTGCTGTACGTGAATTTAAAGGCGGCAAGTACCTGTCAACCGCTGGTATGTCTGGCCGTGGTATTGATGCACAGTGTAAAGCCTGGTTTATCCGTGGTATGTCTGATCGTAAGGACGGCGTATTGCTACTGACTGCTACCCCAATTACCAATAGCCCGCTTGAAGTCTATTCAATGATGAGCCTGGCAGTGGGCCATGAGCGCGTAAATAGCCTGGCAATGGGCGTGTCCGGTGCTGATGACTTCATGAATGCTGTATGTGTCATGGAAGATGAGCAAGAGGAATCTATTGACGGCCAGATGAGCAATAAGCGCGTATTTAAGGGCCTGAGTAACCCGGCAATGCTACGCAGTTTAATTTCCGATGTTGCTACAGTTAAAACCGCAGAGGACGTTGGTGCTCAAATTATTGTCCCGGAGGAAGATGCTCAAGAAATTAGCGTCACTTTGGATGATTATTCAAAAAACAAGCTGAATACCTATAAAGATGCGTATCGCTATGCAATGGACCTGATCCGTGACCGTGCTTTGCCATTTGGACCAGGTGTGGCTGCTTATGACTATGTGAAAAAACAGTTTGGTGAAAATGACGATGTAATTGCTCATCCGTTCAACTTGATCAACAAAATGACCATGCTCATTGCTGACCCGGATCTTGATATGCAATATACAAAGTATGTTGTAGGGAAGGACCAGAAAGAAGCACTTGAGGCGGTATTGTCAGCCTGGAATGCGAAAAAGCCAAAAGAGGACCGTGGCCGTACCAGTCCACATACTCAAGAAAGCGATTATTCTTTAAAGATCAAGAAGAATAAGGATACTGGAGAAGAAACAGCGATTTATACAATTCAGGTTCGCGCCTGGGCTGATACTTCTAATGTTTACCTAGATTCTACCGACTGGAAAACTCAAGAAGCCTTTGAGGTCCTGGCCGAAAAGCACGGTTTAGGTTTGGATTGTGTCATGTCGCCAAAAATGGCCGCTATGATCGATAACTTGAAGCGTGAAAATGCAAATGTTCGCGGTGTAAATGCGCAGGGTGAAAAGGCACCTTATGCCAAGCAAATTGTGTTCTGTGACATTTTGGGTATCCATAACAAAATGCGCAAATTGATTGCAAAGCATTTAGGTATTTCAGCAAGTCAAATCGCTATCGTGACAGGCCAACGCAATAATGATGCGGCTCAGATCCTAGAGGTTCAAAACAACTTCAACGAGTATGGTGAAGATAACTATCGAATTATTATCGCCAACAAAAAGGCCGAAGTCGGGATTAACTTGCAGATTGGTACGCAGGCAATTCACCACTACACAATTGGCTGGACCCCAGACAGCTTACAGCAACGTAATGGCCGTGGTGTACGCCAGGGCAACAAGACCGAGAAAGTCACGGTCTATCACTATGATGCTCAAGGTACATTCGATTCTGCTAAGCGTACCCTAGTCAATAATAAGGCTGACTGGATCGGTGAGCTTATGGATGGTCAAGGCGCAGAAAGCATTAAGATTGTCGGCGGTATGTCCAATGAACAGATCCGTGCACTGGCTGAGTTTGCAGGCGGTGATGCTATGGAGGCTATGCAGGCTGAAATTGCACGTAATGAAAAAATGCGCCATGAAAAGGAAAATATCGAACGTCAAAAGTCCTTACTTGAAACGGCAAAGCAGCAACAAGACTTTTTAGACAGCAATAAGGATTTCTTAGGCTGGGTAAAACGTGATTATGATGCCTTAATTCAGATGGCAAGTAGTGTTGGTAAGCTGGAGCGTTTAATTGGTAAAGAGGAAGATCTTAGAGCTGATTTAGCCGAAGCAAGTGCATCTGGTGGATCTGTTAAAGACACCCAGGTAAAGCTAAGCACAATTGAGCGTTCTAAGCTCAAGCTTGAATCAGAAATGAAACAGGTTGAGAAGCTGATCAAGCGTATTTCTGGCGCAGTAAACGCCGTTAAATCGAGCTATAACTATGATGAGATTATTGAAGGCAAAGCCGAATACGTGGTGAATAAAAAGTTCCGTGAACGTGTCGAAAAGCCACAATCAAAATCAACCTTTAGCGATAGCATCTATGACTATGATGATGGGGCGCGATACAACCTTAAACTTAAAGACAAGGACCAGATTGAAGGCACTGAGCTTCATAATGAATGGGCCTTTGAGGTTGAATCTGCAGCTGGCTTAATTCGTGAAACGGTAAAGCAATTTAAAGAACGTGCGAAGGTTGATAATTCAATCAATGAGCGTGTAATTGATGACTTTATCGGTGATGATCGTTCAGGTTATTCAAGTCCAGCGGGTGTGATGTTCTCTAAATCATGTTTCCTGGTGAAAAATAACGATCCTAAGCAGGCTGTTTATTACTTCACGGGTATTGATCCACAAGTTGAATCTTGGGGTAAGCGATTGATTGGCCTGGTTGGTGGCACCCAAAAAAATAGTGAATACAACTATGATTTTGTGGACCTACCAGAGTACACCGTGGCTTATCCTGATTCTGCTTTATATACGGAATGCTGTATTGCCCTGGCTGAGTATGAAGATTCTCAAGTTGGTGTGGCAGAGGACAAAGAAGGCAATTCATTTAGTACGGCTATGCCTGATGTGCTCAAGTACCGTAAAGGCACTATCGAAGTCGCGTTTGAGTACAGTAATAACTATCTGATGGGCCATTATTATCCGTATGTGGTAAATACCTGGTCCAATGCTGATGAGCTAAGCGATTTCAAAAAAGCAGTAGCCAAGCAGCAATCAGAAATTGTTTTGAGACATACAAGATATCATTTCTATGTTGCTGTTGAGAATGAGCACTTAATCACTAAAACCAAGCCGAACATGAGCGGTCAGGTCGATGCAATCCGTGATTTTTGCTTAGCTCAAAACATGAAGGCACGTGTTGCGGATATCCCGGTATATATGCGCCTTTCGATAGAGCTTAGAAACTATATTGATAGCAGTGAAACGGTGAAAGCAAGGCTTAAAAGTGCAATTCAGGCCGCAGATTTCCAAACCGTTGCAGAGTTCCGTGAAGCCTTATCAAAAGCGGTATGTAATGAGTTCACCCCGTTCATTTCTGACATGGAACCGGAAGTGAGCATTATGATGGATACATTAGACCGTGTTTATGAACTTGCCACGGCATACCGGGATAAACAAGACGCTATCTTGGTGATTGAAAAAGCAGCTCAAGCCAAAGCACAACAAGAGCAACCAGGGCAAGAGCCTGAGCCAATTGACGTTACAATTCATGAAGCGGATATTGAGCCTGGCAGTATTCCTAAAACTGCTATTGTTCGTGTTGAGACAAACGGCTTTAATACCTTGCCTTATCGTGAAAAATTCCGGGAATATTCGGATGAGATTCAGAATGAGATAACGTACCAAAAGCCGGATCATTGGTCGAAGTACAATAAACGCTTTAGTAATGCTTCGGCTTGCTGGAATAAGCCACTGAAGCAATGGGAAATCCCATACGGTGCATGGCAGTTATTTGAACAGCGTGATAGCGACTTAACAGACGTTTGTACCATTACAGTTATTTATGGCGGGGTTTAAAACCAATGGCATTTACTGAACATTTATTCAATAAAGCCTATATCGATGAGGTGGCCGCTAATGCGGCTGCTTCACTCAAGGCAAATAAGGGTTTTTCCAATTTAGAGGCTTTTGCTGCTGGTGTGATTCAGCGCCGCTTGGCAAAGGACCCGGCACGTTACTTAGACTATGGCGTGTATTGGCCCGCATTAAAGGAAGTTTTGCGCAAGCATGGTTTTGATTGTGGTGCACCAGTTTATCCATTATTGAGTGCTGCTTATCAGGGTGATACGGATCTACAGACTGTCATTATGGCTGATCAATTTAGAGCGGATTATCTTGCCACTCAGTTTGTTGGTACCAGGACGTTTTTAGTCGATAAAGACACTGGGGAGGAAGTCACTTTGATCGATGACGATATGGAACAAAAAGCTTTAAATAGCTAATACCAGGCGGCCCACTTTGATAGTGGGCCGCTTGTTTATGGATACAGGAAAAATCGCCGTTTGGGGGCATAGCCCGCGTTTATCGTGGAACTATGAAAAAATCATCTAATTCCGCCAAAGGGCGCGGTAATTTTCTCCAAAATTTTGGTATGTCTACCAAAAAATGGGATACTGAAAATCTACCCCTCGCCAGTGAAATCACGCAATCTGACCTGAGTTTATACGGGTCGGGTTCAACTACAGTTGCATCATTGTTAAATAGTGGTTCAAGGACTGCTAGAACAAGACAAATTATCTATGACAAATGGGCCTTAATGGAAAGTGACCCTATCGTGTCCACGGCCTTAAAGATCCTGGTAACTTCTGCTTTGGGTGGTCATGAGACAAGCGGGGACCTGGTATTTTTAGAGAAAAAACCGGATCTGGCCGAAAACGATAAGCGTAATTATTACATTGATGAGATTAAGGCTGATTTAGTCCCTCTATTCAACAAAATTGCCTATACCAGTAGCTATCTTGCGGCTGCTTTTGGTGATTCTTATGTGCGGGTCCACTCGAATAAAAACGGGGTTCAGGATCTTTATATTGGTGAATTGGTACGTCCGACCCTGATCCAGCCTTTTGAGCGCGGCAGCCGGACCGTAGGTTATGCGATTTCATCCGGTTCAAAGAATTTTCAGCGCCTAGATGGGCTGCAAATGGCACGTATGAAATTGCCCCGGACCCAGTGGATACCTCAAGTTGGTGTCATTGAAAAATCAATGCGTTATGCACTTGATATTGATGATATGGATGACCTGCCCCTAATGCCTGGCATGGTCGGTGGATCATTCTTATATTCCGCAGAAAAGCCCTACGATGATTTAACCTCAAGTTTGCTGGGTTTAGTCGGGCAACGCTGGATGGATTCGATAGATGAGCAAATGCTCACGGTGAATCTGGAGGGTATGGATAAGGGTCAGCAATCAAAATTCTTAGAATCAATCAGAAATATGCTGACCAAATCTAAGCAAATTGCCGAAAATGCAGTGAAGCGCAATAGACCCGTGATGGAGCGTATACGCCATATCGTACCTGTATTTAACGAAAAGCAGTTGATGCAAGTCGCGGGTAATCCTGGCGGCCAGCGCAATGCCAATGTCTCCATTGAGGACATTATGCTACATGCTCGGCTGTTGTCGGGTTCTCTAGGTGTGGATCTGTCAATGCTCGGCTTTGCTGATCAATTGTCTGGCGGTCTGGGGGATGGTGGATTTTTCAGAACATCGGCGCAAATTGGGGAAAGTTCGCGTGTAATCCGAACGGCTCAAGATGAGTTTTATAACTCCATTATTGATATTCATACTTATAAAAAATATGGCTTTGTTTTTGATAAAAAGGACCGTCCTTTTTCAATCAATTTCTATGGCTCTATTAGTGCCCTGGAGAACGAGAAACAGGCGACCCGTGCCAACGCAATGAATGGCGGTTTAATGCTGGTACAAGCGATTCAGCAATTCAAAGAGCTAGGTGCTGATCAGGAAATGATGAAGCAATTTCTGACCCGGACCATGTTGCTTGATGAAGATATTTCAGAACTTTACAGCCGTATTGTGAATATGAAAGGGGGCGGGGATGAGCCTTTACAATAACTTTCAGCAAAAAGCGAATAAGTCAGGGCTGCTAGACAAGATCAAGGGCGGCGCTCAGGCGGCTATTGGGTCGGTCGTTGGCTCCGCAATCAATAAAACGATGAACAGCACACTTGCAGGCCCGCTTTTTGACAAGGTGGAAAAGTTCGGCATTACACCGGATATGGCAAGCTTTGTTGCGAATGAATTTGCCGGGCAATATGTAGAAAAGAAAATCGACCAGGCAGACAGCTTTTTGCGAAAGCAAATTAGATCCTGGATTAGTCGGATTGGTGGTGGCTACGATGGTATTCCAGAAAAGTCGAAATATCGTGAATTTATCGCACTGAGCCGGGCTAGAAAAAATCATTTCATTATTCAGATTGAAAGCAATCTGACAGGTGATTTTTCCAAGAAGATGAATCTATTTGTCACTGACATAGATTTAAACCCAATGAATATTCCCGGTGAGAAACGGCGTGTAGGTGGTGCATTCGTTGATGCACCGACTGGGGCAGAATCTACAGATATCCGTATTACCACAATGGATGACGATCAAGGAACTATTAAGAAATGGTTTGAACGTCATTGTGCCGCCGTAGTTGCCAGTGATGGGACCTTCGGTGTGCCTGCGAACTACGCTGTAAGAATCACGGTGCTACATGCTGTTGTAGATGGAGAGGACACCACATCTGCATTTAAAAACAGTGGCCTGTATCGAGCAATGACTTATGAAGTTCAGCTGTCGCGTAGAGAGCAGGCAATGCAAGAAGTCAATCTCACATTCACTCAATTAGATTCATTCATGAGGTAACAAAATGCAGGGCTTAAAATCTGATGAGTTAGGCTTTTTGGTTGGTAATCCAATCAGCCTAACAGATCTGCATGATGAGCTTGCCGGGATCAATGGTGAGCTATCAGAAATAAAAGAAATCTTGTCTAAGGATGCTGTTGTAGGTATTACACCGGATTCCATAGATGAAATTGTAGGTGGCTTTGCGGCCAATATCGTATCTGAAAACGAAAAAAGTTCTACTAAAGCACCAGAAAATATTAGTGTACCAGCATCCCGGGGGATCTCTAATCAAAATACTGGCGTTATTAGTCGATTGGACCAGCTTATTGCAGGCCAATTAAATCAGTCGGTACAAACTGGAGGTGGAGCGACCCAGCACCCGCATAGTCTCCAGGCGCGTGATAGCAATGGGCGGTTCATTTCACCAGTTCAGGCCAGTGCGGTTGTTAAAGTTTCTGAAAACCGTGACAGGGGCAGTGAAATAGCTTTACCTGGGGCACGGAACAATAAATCTAATGATCCGGGAAAAAGTACTAATCAGACTTCGATTCAGAATACTACCAACCACACGATTGAAGGCTCCAGGGGGCGCGATATAAGTGCCAGCACCCAGGCTATTACTGATTCTAAAAGCCGGGATTCTGTTACGCACACTGAGGCTACAAAAGATTCAAAAAGCTCTAAAAGCCAGGAATCTTTCACGCATATTAAAGCTATAAATGATTCAAATAGTTTTAATTCTAGTGAAACTAATCGAACTGTTGAAAGTGATAAAACACGTGATTCTGTTGCTACCAATGAAGTGAAACAGGATTCAAGAATCCGTGATTCAAATGGCCGCTTTATTTCTAAATCCATTGCTACGGAAACAGTTAGCATTCCTAAAAGCCGTGCTGCTAATGGTCAGTTTTTGCCAAAAGAGACAGAAAGCAAATCTGAATCTGAAAAAAACTCCATCGGCACAAAGATCAAGAATGTTGGCAGTAGTATTGTTGATTCTATCGGTAGCTTAGGTGCGGATAATGAGCAGGCAGACCCTAGTGTTCAGGCAATGGGTGAAATTAAAGGGGTATTAACTCCGGTTGGCCGTGGATTAGGGAAATTATTTGGTGGTAGTTCCAGCGGCGTTAATCGGGGTCAAGATCGCTGGTATAGACGTTTCTTTAAACAAAATGCTGATAAGGCTCGGGTCGATGAATTAGCGCATAAGCGAGAGCAGAAACTACTTTCCGATATTGAGAAGAAAGAGGCTCCAGAGGTAGGTTCAAGTACTGGCTTAATGGCTACTTTGTTCCTGGCTTTCATGGGGGCACTGGCTGGCCTGTTGATTAAAGGTTTTCAAGTACTTGCAACGCCGCTGAAATTCTTAGGCTTGTTCTTTGCACCGCTGTTAAAAGTACTGCAAGCACTTTTAAGAGCAGTTGGCTTAAAGAAACTTGCTGATCGTTTGGGTTCACCTACGTCAGCAACCAATAAAAAAGCGCCGGGCAGTCCTAAACCTACTCCAGCGGGAACGGCTGGATCTCCCAAAGCTGGAACCGGGAGCAAAGCCTTACTTAAAAAACTACCTATTGTTGGGGCTTTATTGTCTGCTGGCTTTTTGGGTAAAGAGCTGTATGACATTTCCGCAAATGATGAATCAAAAGACACCAAAACAAAGCAAGTCGGTTCGGCTGTTGGCTCTACTGTTGGCGGGCTTGGTGGGGCTTTAGGTGGTGCGGCAGCTGGTGCAGCGGTTGGCTCGGTTGTGCCAGTGGTCGGCACCCTGGTCGGTGGTATTGTTGGTGCGGTTCTAGGTGGTATCGGTGGCGATAAACTCGGGGGAATCCTGGGTGATAAGTTTGGCGATTGGGTGAATGACCTAAGAGATTCAGGCTTTATTGATCGCATGTCACGTACCTGGGACGTTGGTGTTAATGCCATGAGCATCATGTGGCGTGATTTCACCTCTTTGGCTTCATCGGTGTGGTCTGGCATGGTGGCTGGCGTACAAGGTGGCTGGAATGCTGTTACTAATCTTACTCAATTGATGTGGCAAAACGTACAAAGTGGATTTACCACGGCCACGGACTTTATAAAAAGCAGCTGGCAAGTTGCAACCAGTGTTGTCGGTGGTGCTTTAGGTACGGTCTGGGCTGGATTGGGTGAATTGGCCGCTCAGGTGAATGAGGCGATTAAGGCTAAGACTGGCATTGATATCGCTAAAAACGTGAAAGATCTCAAGGCTACAGTTGCCGGATGGGGAGATAGCCTAAAAACAGCATTCAGTGATTTTTCTGAAAATGTTAAAAATAAACTTGGTGAGGTATTTGATGGTAGCTATTTGGGTGGTGTGATCAATGAAGCTCAGCAAATGAGTAGTCAAAAAATCAGCACCACAAAAGAGCAAGATGCCAATCAATCAGGTGTTTTAAACGCATTTTTGAAGGCCGGATTTTCTAAAAACCAAGCTGTTGCTTTGACCGCTGAGGTTGGCCGTGAAAATGACTATAACTCAAAGGATCTGTATGGCTATCACAAGGATGCGGCCAACGGCAAAGTAAACATGGGGATGATCTCATGGCAGGGTGATAGAGCTAAGCGTTTAGAGGCTCACATGCAAAGTAAGGGGCTTATTAAAAATGGCAAGATGGTCCAAAACCAAGCTGCCTTAGATGCTCAAGCTGAATTTGTGAAATGGGAAATTGATAACAACTCAGCTTATAGCAAAACTAAACAGGCTTTTGCCAATAACCCAAGTGCAGACCCCGAAGCTTATGCTAAAACTTTAGGGACTAACTATGTTAGATGGGCTTATGGTCAAAATAAGCTAAGCAATGGAACAAGCTTTAACTGGGAAAAGCACGATGATAAACGTAGAGCGTACAAGGAAAAAGCGCAAGCCAAATCTACTACTGCAACCAGTACGGCTATTCCATTTAGACCTGGCTATAACGCTCAAACGGCTCAGGCTGCTGTAAATGAGACAAAGGCTAAGAATGAGCAGGCTAAGGCTAAAGATGGGGCTAAAGTGGCTCCAGCGGCTCAGGCAGCGCCAGAAACTACAGTAGCGGCAGTTCAATCAGGTTCGGATGCAAGTAATGAGGTTAAAACAGATCCAAATTCTATTGAAAACCTCATGCAGACGTTCAATAGCTTTGATGGTATGGCAAGTGCAAAGCAAGCCATTGTCACAATGTTGAAAAGTACAGCTGACGGCAAAACTGTTGCGCATCATGCACCACGACAAACGCCAGTTGTTCCGGCCGTTAGTGTGAATGCACCTATGCAAATTGCTGATGCGCCAAAGGTGAATATGCCGCTTGCAAGTTCGGCCCCTGCTAAAGATTCAAATCGTTCGATTGATGATGTATCACGCGACCTATCAGACAGACGTATTGCCCACATTGTTACTGGTGCCTATTCAAGTCCTACCTGAATAGGAAAAACTCAGGAATATCAAAAAATCATTGTGCCACATTTAAAGTATGAAAACTTTAGATGGGCACGATGTTGCCAGCATGGTAGAGCACTGGACCGAAACACCCATGAACGGGTATCTAGGCAGTCCCTACGGCCAAAATTTCAAATCCTTTTTACAGCAACCGCAAACCGCCGTTGCTGGAAACTCCTTTATCCAAAAACTGCAAAAAGATTTAGATATTTTGCAGGTCCTACCCGCCGATGCAGTCAATTTGTACGCAGTTCCTAAAGGGACTGATGGAGCAGATGTGGTTTTGTCTGTGGCAGGGCGTAAATTTAATATCGGTGAAAGTTAATGATTACTAAGCAAGAATTTTCGCAAGCTGCTTTTTCTAGCATTGCCGATTATCCTACGCTTGAGGTGCTTTATCAGGCTAAAGACCCTCGGCTTTTTCAAAATATTGAAGCAATAGCGACCATGCTTGCCATGTTTTCAGCTCAGCTTGAAGTTGCTCAGGCTGAACCTTTCGAGAAAACAAAAGAAAGCACTGTGCTTGCTGATGCTGCCATGCGCGGTGTGATTCCTAAAGC
>CANQWW010000048.1 GCA_947627655.1 uncultured Acinetobacter sp.
TGATGCCGACGCGGATGCCGATGCTGATGCCGATGCTGATGCCGATGCGGATGCCGATGCTGATGCCGATGCTGATGCCGATGCGGATGCCGATGCCGACGCTGATGCCGACGCCGATGCGGATGCCGATGCCGATGCTGATGCCGATGCGGATGCTGATGCGGATGCCGATGCTGATGCCGACGCTGATGCCGATGCCGATGCCGATGCCGATGCTGATGCCGACGCTGATGTCGATGTTGAAGATCTGGTTGCAGCAGCCGAAGCGGCCTATGCAGCAGCGGATCAAGCACTGACTGAAGCCCTTGCAGATGATGCAGTGACTCAAGCAGAAGTCGATGACTTGACCCAAGTCCTTGCAGATGCACAACAAGCGAAAGCTGATGCGCAAGATGCAGTAGATGCAATTGAAGCTGACTTCCCAACAGAAGCGGGTGACTTCCAAGACCGTCTAGATGTGTTGACTGATATCGTGATCCCTGCGGTGACTCCAACTATTGATGCAATTAACGATGAATTCACTATTGATTTAGGTGAAGAGCTTCGTGTTGATCGTACTGAGATTAATGAGTCAGATATTGCGATTATTGATGTTTTAGGTAGCAATGTATCTGGCGTAGATTTCTCAATTTCAGAAAATCCATCAAATGTAGATAGAGGCGTGACGGGTAATATTACCGTGACCGTGTCTCAGGACAATCTCATTTCAGTTGGTGAAGCTGTGCAAGTTGTGATTTACCAACAAACTGAAGCGGGTACTGTAGAAGTTGCACGCGGCAACGCACAAGGTGGTGTAGTAACGGTAGGAGGCATTGGTGTAATAGGTGTGGTAGGAGATAATAACTCGATTACACTTGATTTAACCAATCTGCCAGCAGGTGATTACACTGTTGCTGTTGAGGCTGATGACAGCGCATTAACCACATTGTTAAAAGATGTGGCGATTGACGACCTTGGTGGTGAAGGTGCAATCCTTGGTGCTTCGAATGAGCAAGCGATTTATAGCGCAATTAATGCAGTACTTGGCGAAGGCTTAGGCGCACCAATAACGGCACTGGTTCAGGCGATTCTAATTCCTGTAAATGCCATTGGTTTACCACTTTCAAGTGTAGTGAGTCAGTTGCTTGATGTGCTTCCACTTGAAGTTTTGGATTACATTATTGATGCTGCTGTGGCACCGTTATTATCTAACTTATTGTCTGTTTATGAAAAAATTGACATTAGCGTAACGGGTTCAGAAGAAGTATTTAGCAACTTTACACTTGAAGGAAATATCTTCGAAGACAATGGTAATGGTGCTGATGTTGTTTCTGACGGTACGATTACTGTTATTGATGGTCAAACAGTTGAACCAGGTTCTGTCACGATTCAAGGTGAATTTGGTTATCTTGAAATTGATACCACTACAGGCGCATTTACATATACCGTAACTGCGGGTGAAGCTGCTATTGGTCAAACCGAAATCTTCGATTATACCTTGGCAAATGCTGTATCAAGTGATGATGCTCAATTGATTATTAATATTGCGGGAACACCTTTAGATCCAATTACACCACCTGACTATCTAGACGAAGTCGTAGCAAATGATGATCTGGCAACAGTTCAAAACTACTATGAAGAACCTGGTGACGATATTGGTAATACTGGTGGAGCTGGACAATTACTTGGTGTTGAACTGCTTGGTATTCCAATTAGTTTAGGTACGACCACACCGTTTAATTTTGACGTACTTGAAAATCAAACATCTGATGTTACCGTTGGTGTGAGTGGCTTTAAATCAACAACCTTAAGCCTAAGCTTACTGAATACCGTAATAGATCTGTTAACAGGTACAACCTTGTATGCAGATGCTGTATTACAACGCCAATATTTAGATGAAAATGGAGTCGTTCAAACTGAAGACTTTGTGGTCGAAAGTGGTGTGGCACTGGATGCGCAATTTAGCTTAGCGAACCTGTCATTCGGTTATGCATATTCAGGTTCAATTAACTATGCGGACTTGCCAGAAGGGGTGTACACCGTATCGATTCAACCACAACAGACTGATGGCGCATTACGTGCATTAATTGACGCATTAGGCAGTGCTCTAGCAGTAAATCTATTCGGTGGTATTACATTCACAGTGAATGAGCAAACCAATAAGTATTTAGGTTCAAATGAAATCGAAGGCAATGTGATTTCAAGCGATGACGGTGCAGATACAGTAAACAGCACGACTTTTGTCACTTCAGTTGAAAACGGACAGGGTGAAGCGGTGACTTTATCAGGTTCAAATACTGAAATCGTGGGTGCTTACGGTACACTGTATATTTCACCAAATGGTACATATAAGTATGTCAGTAATGGTGATGTAGGCGATATTGGTAAAGTCGATACCTTCACTTATACAATTCGTGATTTTAATGGTTCAAGCGACACAGCACAGTTAAATATCCGAATTGATGGTGATAACTCAGGTGTTGTATGGGATGCAGATCCAACTGCTGACGGTGTATTACCAGAACTGGTATTGGTACCAAATATAGATACAACGGCCGTTCCTGAAGTCACAAATGTAACTGAAGTAGTTACTACCTCTCCTGGAACATTTAACGTTAGTGCTGGTGTTCTTGGTATAGGCGGAAATGGTACATTTAACAGTCCAACTACCAATACATTCACAGTTGCCAATACCGATAGTGCAGATGTGGTATTGACCGTATCTATCCCTGCACTTTCGATTTCTGCTCTTCCTACATTTACTTTAACTGTACGAGATGCAGCGGGTAATGTTGTTGGTACAGGCAGTGGAACACCGTTGACGGGTGCTTTAGGTTCTTCGAGATCTTTGGAGATTGAAAACTTAGGTCCTGGGACTTATACCATTGAAGCAAGTGCAACTGGTAATACAGGTCTAAGCTTTACGGCAACGCTTAGCTTAGAGCAAACATTGACGCACTATAACCAAATTGAATCGTTAACAACGCCAGATGAGATTACAGGTAATTTAATTGCTGATGATACTTATCTGCCAAGTTATTCAACCTTCAAAGTACTTACATCTGCAGGTTACCAAGAGGTTGGATACAACGGTGTTACGATTCAAGGTGAATATGGCTCGTTATTTGTAGAGAGAGATGGTACTTATACCTATACACCAAATAATGGTGTGGTTGGTAGACAAGATACCTTCGAATATTCACTTGAGATGTTTGGGCAAGCACCAGAACTCTCAACCCTTACCGTAACCATTCCTGCAATTACCCAAGGTGATGACGAACGTAATACGCTCGTTAGCGGTGAAGGTAATGACAACTTTATTGGTGGTCTTGGTGGTGATGTTCTCATCTTCGACTTGCTAGAGTCATCAGATAATACTGGTGGGAATGGTACTGATGTATGGACCGATTTCAGTCTGTCTGACGGTGATGTAATTGATGTAAGTGCTTTGTTAACAGGTGCAGATGCAGAGAATATTAATGAATATATTTCTGTGGACGTAGATGGTGACAATACGGTGATATCAGTTGATCGTGATGGAGCGGGTACACAGTTCCAAGACAAAGTTGAGCTAATTATCCTTGAGGGTGTAAATACCAACTTGGAAGACTTACTTGCTAATGGTCATATCATCTATTAACAGATTTACCTTGCTAAAATAGTAAAAAAAGAGGCTTTTCGGAGCCTCTTTTTTATTTGAATAATTCCTAAATATACAAAAAAAAACAAATTATACATAAAATAACATTGCCACTTAATCTCTTTCAAGTATTCTGATTTTGACTAAAAATTTATATAAAATAGATATATACGGGCTATGGAAATTAATACGCAAACTCAATATTTAGGTTTTAGAAATAAGTTAACGAATTGGTTGAGTGACAGCTTAAATCGTGAAAAACAAGCGCAATATGTCATTTTTTTTTCTTATGGTGGGGTAGAAAAAAGATGTCAAGTTTGGAACACGGCAGCTCCCGATGCTAAAACTGCGATTAATCGAGTTCTAAAATTTGTTGAGCAATTATTTGAAAAAAATAGAGTTTTACCAGCGTTTTTGAAATTTGATATCGTTCGAAATATAGAAAAAAAACCATGGTTAGATATTAATAATGAAGTCAATAAACAAAAGCATAATAACCATTATCGTAAAGGCATAAGCTTCGATTCAAATTTTGAAGTTTGCTTTTTGGAGCAGGAAATTTATGGTCGCGCTTTAATTCGAGGAATTGTATATAATCAGCCCAACTTTTGGGATGAAAAAAATATTAATGACACGATTAAAGTAAAATACCCAAAATTAAATAAAAAAATTGAATTAGAAAAACTAAACCATGTTTGGGTATTTGATACGACCAGTGTTATCTATGAAAATGATCAATTTATTCCACTGCATACAGGCTACCCATTTAATGGGGTGCGTATTTTAGAGGAAAATAAAAAAACTCATATTGAATCGATCATTGAGAAAAATGCTGAATTTTTACATCGTGAAATTCAAGAAAATGGACAATTTGTCTATGGTTATTTCCCAGCCTATAATCGATTAATTAAAAGTTATAATACAGTACGTCACTGTACCTCTCTATACTCTCTAATAGAAACCTTTGAAGTACAGGAAAAGCCGGAGTATTGGCCAAAAATTCATAAAGGCATCCAATATGCACTTGAAGCCTTTTATCGTGAAGTCAGTGCAACTACAGCTTATATGATTGATGGACCTGAAGATAAGTGTGAAATTAAATTAGGAGCCAATGCCGCTTTAATTTTAATGTTGACTAAATATCAGGAAATTACAGGGGATGACCAGTATTTAAAATATGCTGAAAATGTGGCGCGTGGTATCCAGACCATGATTAATCATGAGGGGGAAACTACTCATGTTTTGCATTATCCGAGTCTCGAATTAAAAGAAAAATTCCGTATTGTTTATTATGATGGTGAAGCGGCTCTCGCTTTATTGCGCCTTTATCAGATTAATCAGGATTCGACTTTACTTGAAACTGTTAAGCTGATGTTTGAGCATTTTATTGCTAAAAAATATGAAAAATATCATGATCACTGGTTAAGTTACTGTGTTAATGAACTGACGAAAATAGATCCACAAGAAAAGTATTATGAGTTTGGTTTAAATAACTATTTAAAGCACATGAAGTTTATTCAAGAGCGTAAAACTGCATATGCAACATTCTTAGAAATGATGATGTCTGCTTATAAAATGGTAACACGTTTAAAAGAGCAGGGTAATGAAGCGCTATTTTCTAAAGCGCGTTTTGAAGAACTCAAAGAATTAATTGAGCTGAGAACTGAATACCAGCGTACAGGGTTCTTTTATCCTGAAGTTGCCATGTACATGGCTGAACCACAGAAAGTATTAAATGCGTTCTACGTTCGTCATGATCGATTCCGTACTCGTATTGATGATCAGGAACATAACTTGTCGGGTTATGTGGCGTATTTAAATCATTTCCAAAACTGAGATGCAGTTAATGAATAAAAGTATTGGTATGTTAAGGGCAAAAGGTAGACCTGGCCCAAAAGCTAAAGCAATGGCATATGTATCTCAAGTTAAGGGTCTAAGCTTTTATTATTTCACACCTGAACAAGTAGATATCGAAAATAAGAAAATTCATGCTTTAAAATGGTTGAATGGTCAGTGGATTCAAGAATTTATAGATTATCCACTAGTCATAGATAATGATATTAGCTCATTAAAAAATAAGGCTGTGTGTGAAGATTTATTAACTTATAGTCATTTTACGACTCAGATTTTAGGAGGAAAACTTAAAACACTTCAACTTATTCAGACTTTACCTGATTATCAAAATATTATTATTCCCTATGAGCTGGTAAAAAATGAACAACAATTGAGGGATTTTATCAAAAAAAATCAATATATTGTTATCAAGCCTATTGGAGGCAATCAAGGGAAAAATATTCAGTTTATTTCTTGGGAAAATGCTCAGTTTCAAGTGAATGATGCGGGTCATATTACTGTTTATGACGATGAAAAGTTCTCAGATTTTTATCAGGAAAAAGTGAAGGGCCGTAGCTTAATTACCCAAAAGTATATCTCATCTATGACGACATCTGGTCAGGCATTTGATGTGCGGGTGCATGTTCAGCGTAATGGCCGTTGTGAATGGGAAATCACAAAAATATACGCAAGAATTGGTTCCGGTAAGGGATTAATTGCTAACCTTTCTGCTGGAGGGAGTATGGCAGATGGGAAGCTTTTTTTACAGCATCACTTTCCACATCATTTTCAAAAAATTCATACCAAAATTAGAAATATTGGTATGAATCTCCCTCAGGCTTTTCAAGATTTTTATACTCGCGAAATTGACTCTTTAGGAATAGATTTGGGAATAGATCAATCAGGTCATGTCTGGCTCTTTGAAATTAATAGTTTTCCAGGGTCTAAATACTTTGAGTTTGAACGAGCTCTAACTAGAGTTGACTATCTAGAAGCAATTCTAAATAAAAATAATCACTTCACTAAGGTGATGAAGTTTGAAAAGTATATAAAAGAACAAAATTATAAATTAATCGTTGATAATCGAGATTTGAAGCAAGAGAATAATATTGTTTTGCTGAAAAGTCGAAAAAGTAAAACTGGCATGGTATTAAACAATATCAAAAAGTTTGTTGATCAGATAAAGGTGATTATTTATGATAATAATCAATTAGATAAATCTGAATTCCCTAAAACAATTGATTGGATTTATGTCGATAATATAGATCATTTTTTATTTCAGGTAGCTCACCATTTTAGAAAAGAGTTCAGTGGAAATATCTATACGGTTGTAGGGAGTGTTGGAAAAACATCGACCTCTTCATTATTAAGTCGCATGCTAAAAAGTCTAGATGCTAATACCATGCTTAACCTCAAAGGAAATACACCTTTTTATATTGCTAATGGGATGTTTGGGCTCCAAGAACAACGACAAGCTGTATTTGAAGTTGCAGGTGCAGGTCTAGTAGATGAAAAGCCGATTGGTCTAGTTTCACACGAATTATTACAGCCTAAAATCTGTCTTTTTACGGCATTAGCACCTGCACATATTGAAAAAATTGGTAGTATGCAGGCGATTGCGGAGCGTAAAGCAAGGGCATTTGAAGCTATGCCTATTGGTTCTATACTTATAATGAATCGAGATACTGAATACTTTGATTATATGATGACATTTGTGCCTAAGCATGTGCAAGTTTATACTTATGGGACTCATTTAGGTTCAGATTTTAAGTTGCTTAAAAATTATGATGATTATATGCAGCTTGATATAAATAGGATCCAGTTAAATATTAATATTAATGAGCCGGCTCCAGAAATTAGGTTAAATTATCTGGGGATTATTGCCATGCTAAGTATTATGTTTCCCGAAACATGGCAATCTAGTTTGCCACTTTTAAATACTGTTGAGAAGGTACATGGGAGAGGTAAGGAAGTACAAATTATTTTTAATGGTAAGAATGTTGAAGTAATTGATGAGAGCTATAATGCAAATCCTAGTTCTATGAAACTAGCTTTAACCACTTTTAATAATATGAATAAAAATAATAAAATTATAGTGTTATCTGAAATGCTGGAACTAGGAGAATACAGTCTTTCCTATCATCAAGATATTATTGATCTTGTTCAAAAAATGAACTTCAATAAAATGATATTAGTTGGAGATATATTTAATAAGATAAATCTAAATGGTGAAAAAGAATTTATAATAGTTAACCAGCCGAGTGAACTTGATAAAAAGCTAACAGAAATAGTTGATGAAAACGCTACTATTCTTTTTAAAGGATCAAATGGCACTGGTTTAAACAGTTTTGTTAAAAAAAGATTTTATCCCAAACGAGCTATTTAATAAGAGTCTAGGAGTAGTATATAAAGTGTATTAGCTGAGACTTGATTACACAGTCTCCAACGTAGCATACAATTTTGAGGCTATTGGCTCTGAAAATCCATAACTTGTAGCAACATGAAACAATGTTCGGTCTTCATGCCAATAGCTCAGACAGAGAAAACCTGATCCTCTATGTTTCATGTTCAGGGATATCTTGCGTTGTCATATGCTTCTTTAACGGCTCAACCATTAAATAGAAGTTGACCATGGAAGACTTGTATTGCGTTAGAATTGCGTTGTAGAAAGCTTTTTTAAGGCAATATATTTCCTCTGTAAATTATGCCCCAATACTAAAAGAGGAGAAATATCAATCAAAAAAATGCTTATGGTTTGATGTATTTATTTGATAATACTACTTATAGTCTTTGTATTGTTTAAGTATATTTTTTTATATAATTAATTTTTTATTTATAAAAAAATTTAATATAAGTAATTGAAATTAAAATTAAAAATTTTATTGGCAAAGTTTTTCTTTAATACTTATTTTATATAAAAATTAACAATTAAAATAAAAAAGTGTAATATAGTCTCCATATAAGTGTGATTAAGGTAACACATTTAATGTCTCGTTTTCCTTTATCAAAGGGTGTTTATACATCCTTGGTTGCTTTGCTATTCGTCAATGCAACCACCCATGCCGCTGAGGCATTTAGTGCAGAAAGCCCATGGATGCTGGGTGACTGGAATGGCCAGCGTACTCAGCTTCAAGAACAAGGTTATGACTTTAGCTTTGGCTATACTGGTGAAATGGCAACCCTGCTTGATGCCAAAAGATCATCAAGCCATGGCACAGAATATACCGGTCAGTTAAACCTGGGTGCTCATCTGGATCTGGAAAAAATTGCTGGCTGGAAAGACACTGAAGCTCAAATTACCGTAACGCATCGTGACGGTCGTAATCTTTCAAATACTTCTGACGCATTAGACGGACATTTAAGTTCAGTGCAGGAAGTATGGGGCCGTGGTCAAACTTGGCGTTTGACTGATTTCTGGATCAAGAAACAATTTCTGGATCAAAAGCTGGATGTCAAAGTCGGACGTTTTGGGGAAGGTGAGGATTTTAACAGTTTTGACTGTGATTTTCAGAACCTGGCACTTTGTGGTTCACAAGTAGGAAACTGGGTCGGTGACCAGTGGTATAACTGGCCAGTATCGCAATGGGCTGCACGAGTGAAATATAACCTCACTCCAGAGGTTTATACCCAAGTGGGTGTCTATGAATATAACCCTGAAAATCTGGAACGTGGCAAAGGCTTTAACCTGAGCACGGAGGGTTCTAAAGGCGCAATCATTCCTGCGGAAGTGGTCTGGACCCCGAAACTGGGTGAGCAGAAACTTCCTGGTGAATACCGTGCTGGTTATTACTACAGTACAGCTGATGCTGAAGTCATTTCTAATCCGGTTGCAACTGATCATCATCAAGGTGGTTGGATTGTAGCGAAACAACAGCTTACTGCACACCATGGGGATGCTTCTCGCGGTTTAACCGGTTTTATCAATGCGACTGTTCATGATGCTAAAACCAATGCAGTCAGTGATATGCAAAATATTGGTCTGGTCTATAAAGGCGCAATGGATTCACGTCCACAGGATGAAATCGCTTTGGGTGTTGCCCGTATCAATATGAACAATGATGTATTGGGTAACCGTAGTGAAGAAGTCGATGCGGAAATCTATTACGGCATTCACGCGACCAACTGGCTCACGATTCGTCCGAATGTGCAATATGTGCGCCATGTCGGTGGTTATAAAGATGGCGAGAATGTCTGGGTGGGCGGCATCAAGTTTAATACCGCATTCTAAGTCCAGTTTTTAGTTGCAAATACTCTATTGAATTATCCACTACTTTACGGCATTGATGAATGTGCGCGTAAAGCATGAGTATTTTTAACAAAGAACTACAAATATGGTGTCTCTGCACGCCAATCGTGCAGGGATAAAAAAGAATTTAACAAAGGTGTTCACTATGAATACTACGTCTTCAGGTTCAGTACTGAAAACGATCATGGCCGTGATTGCTATGATTTTCGGTCTGGTACTTCTGGTCGGCGGGATTTATCTGGCAATCTTGGGTGGGTCTTGGTACTACATCATTGCCGGTATTTTCTTTATCGCGACCGCATTTTTACTGCATAAACACAAAAGTACCGCACTTGTAGTGTATGCCGTGCTGGTTTTAGGCACGGTGGGGTGGGGACTATGGGAAGTCGGCTCTGACTTTTTCGCACTCGCACCTCGATTAGACATTTTAGGTCTGTTTGGTTTGGCCTTGCTGATTCCTGCAGTCACACGCGGTTTTGGTGACAGTAAAAGTGCAAAAATGGTCTTAACGGGCTCACTGGCGATCACTATTGCAGTGATGATCTATTCGGTCTTTAATGATCCGCAAGAAGTTCGGGGCGAATTAAAAACTGCACAGCCTGAAGTGCATCAGCCTATTCCGGGGATTGCAGATGAAGACTGGCCTGCTTATGGCCGTACCCAGTCTGGCTTGCGTTATTCTCCACTGACACAGATTAATGCTGACAATGTTAAAGATCTAGAATTGGCTTGGGAATACAATACTGGTGATTTTAAAACTGAAAATGATTCAGGTGAAACCACCAATCAGGTCACGCCAATTAAAGTGGGTGACAACATGTATATCTGTACCACTCACCAAAAGCTGACTGCTCTGGACCCAAGCACCGGTCAAGAAAAATGGACCTATGATCCTAAGCTGAAAGCGGATATTACTTTCCAGCATTTAACTTGCCGCGGCGTGTCATATTATGATGCGAACAATACTGCCGGTTTTGAAGCCAGTCTGGCTGCCAAGCAAACTGTTTCTGCTGAATGTCCACAAAAAGTGATTTTACCTGTTAATGATGGTCGTCTGGTTGCAGTCAATGCACAAACCGGTCAGCCATGTAGCGACTTTGGTAAAAATGGTCAAGTCGATCTGCAAAAGGATATGCCATTCCCTTATCCTGGGGGGTATATTCCAACCTCACCACCTGTAGTGACCGGAACAACGATTATCATTGCAGGTTCAACCACAGATAACTACTCGACTGAAGAGCCATCTGGTGTGATCCGTGGTTATGATGTCAATACCGGTGAATTGCTGTGGGTATTTGATACGGGCGCGGAAGATCCAAATGCGATTCCTGAGCCGGGTCAAAACTATGTGCCGAATTCGCCAAATGCCTGGGCACCTTTGGCCTACGATGCGAAACTCGATATCGTCTATGTACCAACCGGGGTAGGTACACCTGATATTTATGGTGGTCACCGTACCGAACTGGATGAGCGTTATGCCAACTCTATGCTGGCACTGAATGCAAGCACAGGTAAACTGGTGTGGAGCTTCCAAACGACTCATCATGATTTATGGGATATGGATGTACCATCTCAACCGACATTGACTGATATTAAGGACAAAAATGGCGCTACCGTCCCAGCCATTTATGTGCTGACCAAGACAGGTAATGTGTTTGTCCTGGACCGTCGTAATGGTGAAGCGATTGTTCCGATTACTGAGAAACCCGTACCTCAATCGGTAAAACGTGGTCCACAAACCAAAGGTGAAAAGTACTCTAAAACCCAGCCATTCTCTGACTTTGACATGGCACCAAAAGATAAGTTAACTGATAAAGACATGTGGGGTGCCACCATGTTTGACCAGTTGGTTTGTCGTGTATCGTTCCATAAGCTGAACTATGAAGGTATTTATACGCCACCTTCTGAAAATGGGACTTTGGTGTTCCCGGGTAACTTGGGGGTGTTTGAATGGGGCGGGATGTCTGTGAATCCTGATCGTCAGATCGCGTTGATGAATCCAATTGGCTTGCCATTTGTATCCAAACTGATTCCTCAAGATCCAAACCGTCCGAAGACCGCTAAAGGTGCAGGTACAGAAGCAGGGGTACAACCGATGTATGGTGTGCCTTATGGTGTGGAAATGAATCCATTCTTATCTCCATTTGGCCTGCCTTGTAAGCAGCCAGCTTGGGGCTATGTGGCGGGTGTGGACCTGAATACCCATGAAGTGGCTTGGAAACGCCGTATTGGTACGATTCGTGACAGTATGCCGGGCATTCCATTACCTCCATTTAAAATGGGTGTGCCAATGCTGGGTGGTTCAATTTCCACTGCCGGTAACCTGATGTTTGTTGGTGCAACTCAAGACAATTACATCCGTGCCATTAATGTGACTAATGGTGATGAGCTGTGGAAAGGTCGTCTGCCTGCAGGTGGTCAAGCAACGCCAATGACCTATGAAGCCAATGGTAAACAGTACATTGTGATTATGGCCGGTGGTCATGGTTCTTTTGGCACCCAAATGGGTGATTCTTTAGTGGCCTATGCACTGCCTGAAAACCCATAATGAAGTTGTGTACTTAAGTAAAAAAGCCTGATTCGTCAGGCTTTTTTATGCAAAATACCACTTGTAATAATGACTAAGCTGAATGTATGAAATTGCTCAATCCCGTTCAAGTTTTGACATAAAGATCATGAATAAACTGATCTGATACAGGGATTGGGCCTTCAAGCTACAGCACAAAACACTTTATAAATATTTTGTCTTTTCTGGCATGAGCATGCCAGACATCAGGAATATGATCTATGTATCTCCACACAAAACGGTTGCCGATAAAATCGACCTTGTCCTGTCTGATTGCCTGCATGAGTCAGGGAAGTTACGCTGAGGAAGTGCTCCCAGAGGTACAGCGCCTTGCCCCTATCGTGGTCGAGGCCACGCGTACAGACCGTACCGTTCTGGAAACACCGGCATCGGCTTATTACCTGAATCAGGACCAGCAAAATAGCCTGAATGTGAACCTCTCGGAAACCTTAAAAGGGGTGCCGGGGTTGCAGCTGAATAACCGGGAAAACTATGCGCAAGACCTGCAGATTTCCATGCGTGGTTTTGGTGCACGTTCAACCTTTGGTGTGCGTGGCGTACGTTTATATGTGGATGGGATTCCTGCCACCATGCCGGACGGACAAGGGCAGACCTCGAATATTGACCTGAACAGCCTCGATCATATTGAAGTGCTGAGCGGGCCATTTTCTTCGCTGTATGGCAATTCATCAGGTGGAACGATTCTAACCACAAGCCGTGAAGGACAGGGGACGGATTCACTGACTTTAGGTTACTCAGCTGGTAGTCAAAATAAAGGGCAGGCCAATATGGTGCTGCAAGGTGGTTCGGAGCATGCTTCTGAGCCAAGCTATATCATCAGTTCATCTTATTTTGATACCGATGGCTATCGTGATCACAGTGATGCCAATAAAGTTCTAACCAATGCAAAATTGACTTGGAATTTGGACGATGGTTCAAAGATCAATTGGATTAATAATTACGTAAAAATTGATGCGGCTGACCCAGGTGGTTTGACTCGTACTCAATGGGAAGAAAATCCAAAACAAGTTGTTCCGAATGTTATTAAATACAATGCACGTAAAGACATTGAGCAGATTCAAACCGGTTTAACTTGGAATAAGCCGATAGATGACTTAAATGAAATCTATGCAATGGTTTACGCAGGACAGCGCTCTGTTACCCAGTATCAATCTACGCCCGATAGTTCCCAAAGCGGTGTAAATCATGCCGGTGGTGTGATTGATTTTGATCGTAATTATTATGGTACGGACGTTCGTTGGACTGGTAAGGAGGTCTTACCTAACTTGAAATTAATCGCTGGTATTGCGATTGATGCTATGACAGAAGAACGTTATGGCTATGAAAACTTTATCGGCACTACACAATTTGGTGTAAAAGGTAAGCTTCGTCGTGATGAAGATAATACCTTATGGAATCTAGATCCTTATCTACAAGCATCATATGCTGTAAATGATGCCGTCAATGTAGATGCCGGTTTACGTTATAGTAATATCCATTTTAAAACTGAAGATCATTATATTGTAGGGGAAAATAAGGATAATTCAGGTAAAACTACTTACGATAAGGTTTTACCTTCAGTCGCTTTAAGTTGGAAAGTGATACCTGAGCTGATGACTTATGTGAGCTATGCTCAAGGTTTTGAAACACCGACTTTTACAGAGATGGCATATCCAGCTGATGGAAGTACCAATAAGTTTGATTTAAAGCCATCAGAAAGTGAAACCTATGAAATTGGCGCAAAAGCAAATTCTACATTAGGTCAATTTACTGCTGCTGCATTCTATACCACCACAGAAAATGACATTGTTTCAGCGGGCAATGACAATGGACGTTCTACTTTCAGAAATGCTGGAAAAACATTACGTCAAGGTTTAGAACTAGCTTGGCATAAAAACGTGTGGCGTGATTTAAGCGCTCAAGCAAGTTATAGCTATATCGATGCTAAGTTTGATGCAGATATTCCTGCTGAAGGTGGTGTAGCTGCTATTCCTAAGAATAACCACATTCCAGGGATTGCAAAAAATCAGGCATTTTTGAGCTTAGGTTGGAAGCCTGAACAAGGTTTCAATGCGGGTGTAGATGTCCGCTATAGCGATAAAATTTATGTGAATGATGCAAATTCAGATACTGCACCAAGCTATGTTGTTACCGCTGCAAATATGGGATATCGCTGGGCAATTGATGATTGGGCATTCAATACATTTGCCCGAGTTGATAACTTATTTGATAAGAACTATTCAGGGTCAGTAATTGTAAATGACTCTACTAAGCCTTATGGTCGTTACTTTGAACCTGCTGAAGGGCGTAATTGGAGCGCTGGGTTGAGTATAACCAAAGCGTTTTAATTGAAATAATGTGTGGCTGCTCAATTTTCAAAATAAAAAATCCCGCTTCTTGAGTGGGATTTTTTAATATTTAAGTTTTGAAAAGTTGATCAGAGGATTTGAGATACAACTAGATCGTTTTCTGATTCACCCGTTTCGATAATTCTTCGGCACTTTCCACCCGTTCAGAATATCGGTCGGTGAGATAAGCAGATTGACCGCGGGTGAGGAGAGTGAACTTGTAGAGTTCTTCCATCACATCCACAATGCGGTTGTAATAAGGCGATGCTTTCATTCGACCATCTTCTTCAAATTCGAGAAAAGCTTTCGGTACAGAAGACTGATTTGGAATGGTGATCATCCGCATCCAGCGCCCTAAAACACGCAACTGATTCACCGCATTAAAGGATTGCGAACCACCACAAACCTGCATCACGGCCAGTGTCTTGCCTTGGGTCGCACGAATTGCACCGGCTGCCAGAGGAATCCAGTCAATCTGGGCTTTTAAAATCGAACTCATCGAACCATGACGTTCCGGTGAACACCAGACCATGCCTTCTGACCAGGCCAAAAGCTCATGCAGTTCTTTTACCTTAGGGTGACTCGTATCTGCATCCTCCGGTAAGGGTAATCCTGTGGGATGGAAGATTCTAACCTCGGCGCCAAAATATTCCAGTATCCGACCGGCTTCCTGAACGGCGAGGCGACTGTAGGACCGTTCACGGTTTGAACCATATAGCAGCAGAATACGGGGTGGATGATCCAGTGCTCTGGCCTGAACTTTGTCCAGTGTTGGTGTTTCCAGCACATTCACATTGATATTCGGGAGATCCATCGGGTTATGCCTCTTTAAACACTTTTTTTCTTAGCCATAATGAAACGCTGACCAGCGCAATCAAAACTGGAACTTCAACCAGAGGGCCAATCACGGTGGTAAATGCCACAGGGGAGGCGAGACCAAAAGTGGCAATCGCAACTGCCAGCGCCAGCTCAAAATTATTACCGGCAGCGGTAAAAGAAATAGCCGCAGTTTTGGGATAATCATTGCCCATCCACTTGCTCATAAAGAAGCTGATAAAGAACATCACCACGAAATAAATGGTCAAGGGAATGGCGATTCTGAGTACATCCAGTGGCAGGCTGACCACATCGCCGCCTTTAAGGCTAAACATGGCAACAATGGTAAACAACAGGGCCAGCAAGCTCAGTGGACTGATTTTTGGAATAAACTGCGTTTGATACCATTCCAGACCTTTTTGCTTGACCAGAATTAAACGTGTCAAAAAGCCCAGCAAAAATGGAATGCCCAGATAAACCAGAACCGCGTGGGTAATCGTCCAGAAGCTGACATCAATCACTTGTGCTTCAATACCAAAATAAGGCGGCAAGAAGGTCAAAAACAGCCAGGCATAAGTACTGAAAAACAGGATCTGGAAAATACTGTTAAATGCCACCAGTCCGGCCACATACTGATTATCGCCACACGCCAGACCATTCCAAACCAGCACCATGGCAATACAACGCGCCAAGCCAATCAGGATGACACCCGTCATATATTCAGGATAGGATTGCAGGAAAATCAGCGCCAATGCAAACATCAGGCAGGGTGCAATCAGCCAGTTTTGAACCAGAGACAGGGTGAGCGTGCGTTTATCTTTAAATACTTGCGGCAAGGTGGCATAGTCCACTTTGGCAAGTGGCGGATACATCATGATAATCAGACCGATAGCAATCGGAATATTGACCGAATCAATACTCATCCGGTCTAAAGCAATCGATGCCTGAGGAAAGAAAACCCCAATCCCGATCCCCAGCAGCATGGCGATAAAAATCCAGATGGTCAGATTTTTATCTAAGAATGACATTTTTGAAGCAGACATGATATTGGACTCAGGATAATTCACAAGATGTTGAAATAGTGGATTTTAATTTTTGAATTTCCGGATCATGTGCGATGACTTTTAATATTTCATTTGCCCAGACCGGCAAATCCGGATTTAAACGGTAATAAACCCATTGCCCTTGGCGTTGATCCAGCAACACACCCAGATTTCTCAATAAGGCCAGATGGCGGGAAATTTTGGGCTGGCTCAGATTTAATTGCTCTGTAAATTCACAGACGCAGACATTCTGTTTGGCCATGACCAGCTTTAAAATATCTAAACGTGTTGAATCGGCAAGACATTTAAAAAAATCGGTCTGATGCATCACGATATCCTGATATATTTACTATTGCGAATATACGGATATCCATATATAAAAGCAATATTGTTTATGTACTGAGAAAAGTCATGTCGCAAAAGATCAAGATTTATCATAATCCCGAGTGTGGAACCTCTCGAAATACCTTGGCCTTGATCCGTAATACCGGTGAGGAACCACAGGTGATTGAATATCTGAAAACACCACCGACCAAAGAGGAACTGATTCAGTTAATCCAGGATGCGGGTCTGTCGGTACGTGAAGCGATTCATAAAAATGTAAAGCACTATGAAGAACTGAACTTGGAAAGCAGTGATTGGACAGATCATCAATTGATTGATTTCATGCTGCAACATCCGATTTTGATTAATCGTCCATTTGTGGTGACTGAACTGGGTGCGAGATTGTGTCGACCATCAGAAGTTGTTTTAGATATTCTTTCCGCTCCGCAGCGCGCAGCTTTTAGCAAGGAAGATGGGGAGATGATTATTGATGAAGCAGGTAAGCGGTTAAAATAACTTTCAGAATTTAAAGTCGATCGCTCAGATCACAAAAAAGCCACCGCAAGGGTGGCTTTTTATTTAAAGCTAAAATGACAGATATCGGATCATTTTAAGCTAAACCTCACCAGCTTAATGCACCGCCAGTTTGGTAATCTGTTACGCGCGTCTCGAAGAAATTCTTCTCTTTACGCAAGTCCATCATCTCTGACAT
>CANQWW010000049.1 GCA_947627655.1 uncultured Acinetobacter sp.
GCAATTCGCACTTGCAAATCTTCAATGGGTGCGGAAAATGACGCCTGATCATTTAGATTTTGTTGTTTAGTCATTTTAAGTCCTCATTTAGGATTTCAGGAAACCATTATGGCCTATATTACCCTAAGGGATGTCCAACTTGCGTTTGGCGGACCTGCACTGCTTGACGGCGCGAACTTTAATCTGGAACGCGGTGAACGAGTGTGTTTAATTGGCCGTAATGGTGAAGGTAAGTCTACCCTACTTAAACTCATCGAAGGAAGCCTGCTGCCAGACAGTGGCGAGGTTTCTTTACAAAACGGCATCACCATTTCCATGCTGGCCCAGGATGTTCCGATGGATTCCGGCAAAGTCGCCGATATCGTGGCGGATGGCGCGGGTGAAGCAGCCGAGGTGTTACGTGCTTACCATGAAGCCAGTGAAGCCTGCGTACTGGGCGATATGGAGGCCTGCGACCGTATGGGCATGCTCCAGCACCAGATGGATCAGCTCGATGGCTGGGCCTTAGAGACCAAAGTCAATTCAATCTTAAGCAAAATGGGACTGGATCCAGATGCTGATCTGGCTGACTTGTCGGGCGGTCGTAAACGCCGTGTCCTGCTGGCACGCGCGTTACTCACCCAACCAGATGTATTGCTGCTGGACGAACCGACCAACCATCTGGATGTGGAAAGCATCGAATGGCTGGAAAAATTCCTGCTCGATCAAAACAACCTGACCTTACTGTTTATTTCACATGACCGGGCCTTTGTCGATAGCATCGCAACACGTATCGTGGAGCTGGACCGTGGTGTGCTGCGTAGTTATGAAGGTAACTATTCACGCTACCTGGAGCTGAAACAGCAGCAAATGGAAGCGGAAGAAAAGCAGAACGCGCTGTTTGACAAAAAACTGGCTGAAGAAGAAGCCTGGATCCGTCAGGGCATCAAGGCCCGTCGTACCCGTAATGAAGGCCGGGTCCGTGCCCTAAAAGCATTGCGTGACGAATCAAAAGCACGCCGCTCGCAACAAGGTAAAGTCGCCATGGCGACTCAGGATGCTCAGCGCTCAGGTAAAGTCGTCTTTGAGATTGAAAACTTAAGTGTGAAATTTGGTGATAAGGCACCGATCATCAATGACTTCTCGGCATTGGTCCTGCGGGGTGACCGTATTGGTTTAGTGGGTGATAACGGTGTCGGTAAAACCACGCTGATTAAAGCCATTCTGGGTCAGCTTGAGCATAGCGGTACGGTGAAAACCGGTACACAACTTGAAATTGCTTATTTTGACCAGTTACGTAATGTGCTTGATTTAGAAAAATCGGTTAAAGATAACGTCGCGGAAGGTGCAGATCATGTGGATGTAAATGGCCACCGTCGTCATATCTACAGCTATTTACAAGATTTTCTGTTCTCACCAGAACGTGCCCGTACCCCAGTCAAAGCCTTATCCGGTGGTGAACGTAACCGTATCCTGCTGGCAAAATTATTGCTGAAGCCGTCTAACCTGATCGTGATGGACGAACCGACCAATGACCTGGATATGGTGACCCTGGAGCTGCTTGAGGAAATGCTGGCCGAATACAAAGGTACCTTGCTGCTCATTTCACATGACCGCGCCTTTATGGACAACGTGGTCACTTCGACTTGGGTTTTCGATGGTAAAGGCAATATTAACGAATATATCGGGGGCTATCAGGACTATCTGTTACAGCGCCCTGATGACAAAGTCGTTGATCAAAAAGCTGCGGTGAAAAAAGCTCAGGCTAAAGCTGAAGTTGCGGCAGCCCCTAAGAAAAAACTCAGCTATAAAGATCAGCGTGAACTCGATCAATTGCCTGCAGAACTTGAAGCACTGGAAAAAGAACAGGCCAAGCTTTCTGACCAACTGGCAGATGGCTCTTGGTTTACGAAAGACATGGATGCGGCGACTCAAGCATCACAACGTCTGGCAGAAATTGATGACATCATGCTCGAAAAAATGGAACGTTTAGAAGAATTGGAAAATATGACCAAAGCTTAATTTTTTTAAGCCTTTCCAATAAGCACCTATATCTATAGGTGCTTTTTTATTTAGATTTTTTATTTCAAAAAGCGCTTCTGCTACACTGCAGTTATCTTAAGGTTTAAACAGCATATTATGAGTAAAAAGCCAGATTACCAACCCGGTGAATTTCAATGGTCATTCCTGTCTCCACGCTATTGGGGCATTTGGGTGGCTATTGTCTTCCTGATGCTTCTGGCCATTTTACCCTGGGCGATTCAACATCGCCTTGCTGCCCTGCTCGGCAAGCTGAGTTTTAAATATTTAAAGTCGCGTCGTAAGACCACTGTCCGCAACCTCGAAGTCTGTTTTCCCGAATGGTCTGCCCAGGAAGTGGAAGATAATGCCCGTCAGGTCTTTATAGATCAGATGCTGGGCATCTTTGAAACCTTAAACGCCTGGTATACGCCGCAATGGTTTAAAGGACGGGTGACGATTGAAGGCTTGGAACATATTCAGCAGGCACAGGCACAAGGTCAAGGGGTTTTACTGCTCGGTACGCACTCGACTTTGCTGGATGCCGGCGGCTATCTGTGTGCGCAATATTTTGAACCCGATGTGGTGTATCGTCCACAGAACAATCCTCTACTGGATATGCTGATTTACCGCTGCCGTGCCACCATTTATGCCCACCAGATTGACCATGATGATATGCGCGGCCTCATCCGCAATCTGAAAAATGGCCATGCCATCTGGTATAGCCCAGATCAGGATTTTGGTTTAAAACAGGGGGTGATGGCACCATTTTTTGGTACACCTGCTGCCACAGTTACGGCACATCGCCGTTTACTGAAAATATCCAAAGCCGTCCCGATTCCATTATATTTTTATCGCACCGGTGATTTAAAAGATCCGCGTTATCATGTACTGATTGAACCGGTTGTGGATAATCTGCCCAGTGACGATGAAGTCGATGATGCCACTCGTGTCAATCAGATTATTGAGCACCAGCTTCGCATTGCACCGACCCAGTATATGTGGTTCCACCGTCGCTTTAAAACCCGTCCTGAAGGCTTTGAGAAAATCTATGAATAAGATCATTAAGAAAGCTCACACAGAATCCGCTATCGTGTGAAGGCGACAAGGATATCGCCCGTTGGACTGCGATATCATGGATGTAGCGTCAGTCCAACAAATGGTTTTGTTACTTTTGCCGCAACAAAAGTAAGGAATAAACTCCAAATATTGGATAAATAAACGCTAAAACTCCACTTTGTGACAATCCTAAAGGCAAAGAATCATGAAAGTAATGCAACTTCTTCCTGAACTTAATAGCGGTGGCGTCGAACGCGGTACTCTGGAAATTGCCCGTGCCTTAGTTGCAGATGGTCATGAATCTTTAGTGGTTTCTAATGGGGGTCGGCTGGTCGCACAACTGGAAGCCGAAGGCTCAAAACATCTGACTTTAGCGATTCATAAAAAAGCACTTTCAAGCCTGTGGCAGATTCGCCCCCTGCGTCGCCTGATTGAACAGCATCAGCCGGATATTGTCCATGTGCGTTCCCGTGTACCTGCCTGGCTGACCCATTTTGCCTTAAAAGGCATTCCTGCGCACCAACGTCCGCATCTGATCAGTACGGTACATGGTTTCTACTCGATTAACCGCTACAGTCAGATTATGACCCAGGCCGAAAAAGTCATCGCGGTATCGGACAGTGTGGTGAAATATATCACTGATCATTACAAAAACTGCCCAGCGCAGGATATTGTGCGAATTTATCGCGGTATTGACCCGCAGGCTTTTCCGCATGGTTACCAGCCTTCTGCAGCATGGCTTAACCAGACTTTTCAAGACTTTCCAGAACTGGAAAATAAGTTTCTGATCTGTCTGCCGGGGCGTGTTACGCGGCTGAAAGGCCATGAAAGTTTGATTACTTTAATGGAAAAACTGCTACAGCAGTATCCACAGGTGCATGCGGTCATTGTCGGTGGTGCTGATCCAAAAAAAGCAGCCTATCTGAAAGAGCTGGAAGAGACGATTCAAACTAAAGGTCTAAGTGAGCAGATGACTTTTGTTGGGCATCGTTCTGACATCCGAGAATGGCTGGCTTTCAGTGATGTGGTTTTGTCCTTGTCTAATCAGGCAGAAACCTTTGGCCGTACCGCCTTAGAGGCATTGTCAGTAGGTACACCGGTGATTGGCTGGAACCGGGGTGGTGTTGCGGAAATTCTGTCCCAGCTCTATCCCCAAGGACTCATCGAAGTGGATGATCAAGACAGCCTATTTAAGACGGTACAAAACCATATTGATACACCTCAAGCAGTCGCGCCTGTCAGCATGTTCAGCCTGGAGAATATGTGTAATCAAACCTTGAGCTTATATCAACAGGTGGTACAGAAAAGAGAATAATCATCCCCTTGATACATCCACATGGCTTGCGTCTGTCCCGCACGGGTGAAGCCTATGGCATGATAAAAACTGATCACCTGCGGGTCGGCCAGCAATATTTTCTGATGAAACGTTGCATAGCGTGCCAGCATGATTTGACAATCGACCCCTTGCCGCTCAAATTTAGGGATGCACAAGCAGATACGGAAATATACCACCAGATCACCAGCAGAGATGGCATGAGCCAGTCCGACTAATTAGCCGCTGACGGCTACTTGGCACGATAAAGTTCCAGTACGTCTACCTCATACACAATATCCATTGCTGAAATAAACATCGTCATAAGTTCCCTGTAGATTATTTATTTCATTAAAAAATAACTTTAATAATCAATTAAATATAAATTTAATAGGGATGGAAAATATGTAGCCCGAGTTCTACATCCTGTAAAACCCGGGCTAATGAGGTCGTGCTTTCAATGTTGTCATTCTTAGTATTATTATACTTTCCCTGTCAGCATCATCTCCATGATGTCTTCATTCAGCTTCGTCTTCCTTATGCGAATATCCTTTCGCGACTCCCTGTGCTGATAGGTTTAGAATACTGAAATCACAGCATGCGGGATATTCGCTAATCACCCTTAATCGATGTAAGCCATTTCGTACACTTTTCCGCTAAAATCATTATACTTTGCTACTATTTTTATACTCTTGCGCCAACTCATCCGTCACCATCTTTTCTTCTTTTTCAGCTTTTTCAATTCCTTCCCGTATCGCTTCTTCAGCTTCCTGCTCATCTGCATCGGTCTGTTCCAGTTCTTCCTGCACATGTTCGAATTGACGTCCAGTCTGTAGCACCACATACACGGGAAAATGATCCGATCCAATATGCGGTAAACGTTCCATATGCACCAACGCAAAATCAGTACTATGGAACACATGGTCGAGTGACCAGCGTAACAGCGGATAATCTGCATGAAAGGTATTGATATAACGGCGTCCTACCCGCGGGTCTAACAAGCCACTAATACGCTGAAATAGGCGTGTCGTTCTCGACCAGGCCACATCATTGAGGTCACCCATTACGATACAACTTTCATCCAAATCTTTAATCTGATCTCCTACAATCAGCAGCTCGGCATCACGCAGTTTCGAGTCTTCAGCTTCGGTCGGACTTGGTGGTTTAGGATGCAGGCAATACAATTGTACGGGATGTCCAGAACGTAAAGTCACTGTGGTATGAATTGACGGAATTTCGTCACTCAGAATAAATTTCACCTCGGTATCGCTGAGTTTTAGTTTACTGTAGAGATGCATTCCATACAGGTTATCCAGTGGTACAGGTACACGATAAGGATAGTCTGTTTCAATGACAGAGAGCTCATTTTGCCAGGTCTGATCCGTTTCCAGGGTCAATACCAGATCAGGCTGATGCTTTTGAATCTGTTCAATCAGCAGATGATATTTCTTGTTGGGTGTCAGGACATTGGACACGATTAAAGAAATCTGCCGCTCAGGGTCCAGTTCGTGTTTTTTAACTTTCTGAACCTGTTTTTTCCAGATAAAGGTATAAGGCAGGACCATTTTCAGCTGATAAGCCAGCGCCGCCACTAAACCTAAAAAAATGGCCTGGTCCCACCTGGTCCAGCTATGCTCCCAGAAGATATAGAGCAGCAGGGCAATAAAACCCAGGATCAGAATTTGCAGGCGTGGAAAGTCAGCGCCCCGAAACCACCATTCATCACGAGGAATGAGAGACCAGAAGCTGAGCCAAATGACTAGCACCGCCAATATCTGAATAAACACAATCATAAAAGCCGCTCGTTGCTATGTTATTCTTTTTTCTAGGAGAAAATGTACGTTATCAATTTTGTATGTAACATAAACAAGATATTTCGCTCAATAATATTGATGTTTCGATTGTGTAGCTATTGCAGTTGAATGCTGTTTTGATACACTCGAACCCCCTTTTGATTTTTTTAACGCACCGAGGCAAAGTGACATGAAAGTAGGTCTGGTCGGTTGGCGCGGGATGGTTGGTTCCGTCCTTATGCAACGTATGGTTGAAGAGAATGATTTCGCTCATTTTGAGCCATTCTATTTCTCTACCAGTAATGCAGGCGGTGAAGCGCCTGCATTTGGCGGAAAAACCGCCCCAGCACTTATGGATGCAACGGACATTGACAGTCTGAAGCAGATGGATGTCATTATTACCTGTCAAGGTGGTGATTACACGACTGCAGTCTTCCCTAAATTAAAGGCAGAAGGCTGGGATGGTTACTGGATTGATGCAGCATCTACGCTGCGTATGGATGATGAAGCCATTATCGTGCTTGATCCAGTGAACCTGAATGTGATCAAAGATGGTCTGGTAAAAGGCACTAAAACCTTTGTTGGTGGTAACTGTACCGTTTCCCTGATGTTGATGGGCTTAGGTTCATTGTTCCAGAATAATCTGGTGGAATGGGCAACTTCGATGACCTATCAGGCAGCTTCAGGTGCGGGTGCGCAAAACATGCGTGAGCTGATCACCGGTATGGGCTATCTATACAACAATACCAAAGATCTGCTGGATGATCCTAAATCTCCGATTCTAGACATTGATTCTAAGATTGCAGCCTTGCAACGTGGTGAAGGTTTCCCATCCGCGAACTTCGGTGTACCTCTAGCCGGCTCCCTGATTCCATATATCGACAAGCAGCTGGAAAGCGGTCAGTCGAAAGAAGAATGGAAAGGTCAGGTTGAAACCAACAAGATTCTGGGCAACCAGCAGATCGTACCAATTGATGGTCACTGTGTCCGTATTGGGGCAATGCGCTGTCACTCTCAGGCAATTACTTTAAAACTGAAACGTGACGTACCTTTGAATGAAATCGAAGATATGATCCGTCAGTCTAGCCAATGGGCAAAAGTGGTGCCAAATACACGTGAAGCATCAATGACTGACCTGACGCCTGTAGCAGTGACTGGCACACTGACTGTTCCAGTGGGCCGTCTGCGTAAGATGAACATGGGTAAAGAATACCTCGGTGCATTCACCGTCGGTGACCAATTGCTTTGGGGTGCGGCAGAGCCATTACGCCGTATGCTTCGTATCCTGATCGATTACAAGAATGCCTAATTAAGCATTCGATAAGTAAAGCAAAAGCCGATCTTTATTGATCGGCTTTTTTGTGTCAGTATCAAGCAAAGAGTTAGGTAAACATAGACATCCCAATCATCGGATCATATTGGCATAATATGACTGATGCCTGAGCCTAGAATTAAGATGACTGTATATAATAAATTTAAAATGGCTGTTTTAGCCATGATGATTGCTCAGCCAGTATTTGCAATCACGGTTGAACCGGTACAGGTTCAATCGGCACCCGGGGAACTGCTGTATGCGGAAATGAATTTTCGCCAAGCCGATCTGAATACACCTATTGACGTCCATCTGGCCACACCTGAAGATCTGGCGGCAATGGGTATTGTCCATCAACCACCTGGACACCTGATTTTTTTTACCCGCCAGAACAGCAATGGTACCGGGGTGATTACCATTACTTCGTCACGGCCAATTACTCATAATGATCTGAATTTTGTGGTGAAGATCAAGCAAGGCAATGCTGCACGTTTACAGCATATTAAAACCTCGCTTCGACCGAAAACTGATTTACTCAAAGCCGCCCTGAATGCCAATGAGCGCGCATTGACGCCAGTCGTGGTGGTCAGTGAGCAAGATATTCCGCTTAATTTACCGGTTAGCACACAGTTTAATCCTCCAGCTGTAACGCCTCAGGGGGTAGAAAAAACCTTGGCTGTGCAGCGCCTTAGCCCACCACCGATGGCGGCGATTTCTGCACCGCAAATAAGTAGCGCAAATATTCCACAACCAAACAGTGCTGACAGACTGGCCTCTGCTGTCCCCAATATGCATTCAGCTCCCATTCAGACAGAACAGTACGCTACAACAGGACCAAACGCTATAGCAGCACCGCGAACAGAGACAGTATCCGTTCCTTCTGCTGTAAACGCTGTAGCCTCTGCTCCACCAGCACCTAAAAATGATGCAGCAACAAACCAAGAAATAACACCATCAACCAGTCTCACAGCACAGGGAGAAGAAACCGTATTAAAACCGGCGCTGTCCGCTGAAAAGGCTAAGCCAACTGAGGCAGCACCTGCTCTACAAGCAGTTTCCAGCGACCCATTGGTAAAAAAATATGCGGAGGAACAAGCTGCAAAACAGGAACACAGCAAACCAGTAACTCCCCCCGCTGCCTCAGCGGTCACTGCTGCCGCCCCGCCGGTTCAGCAAGCCACCTATGTGGTGCAATCCAATGAATCGCTATGGGCAATTGCTGCACGCATTGCGCAGCAACAAAACCGTAATGTCCCTGAAGTAATGCAACAAATTAAACAAAGCAATGAGCATGCCTTTATTGGTGGCAATATCAATAAATTAAGAAAAGGTGCCAATCTCAACTTGGAGACTGCTCCAGTAGCAAAAGCCTTAGCAACCGTGAAGAATACTGTACCCGCTCAGCAACAAAATAAGCCCAGAAACCAGAGTAAATATCGTTTGGGTCAGGCAGAAATGAGTCTAGTGGCAGAGAACCAGAAAGAATCCTCACCACCTTCTGCAAATCAGAACACACTAGATCTTCAAACTTCGAAAGAGTTGTCATTAAAAGTTATGACAGCTCGGGAAAAAACCGTTAAATTACAGAGAAACGTAACGGACTTAGAGTTGGCGCTTCAACAAAAGGATCAGAGAATTCAATTATTAAATGCCCGTTTGGCCCAGCTGCAAAAGCAGTTACAGGCCCAACATGCAGATAAAAAAGCCAACTAAATAGTTATTATAGATATTGATTTTTAGAGATGAGTGGAGACGTGTCGCACTCTATCTCTCAGGGGTATTATCATGCTGATTTATGTGATTCCATTAATTTTACTGATCATCGTTTTGTTGGTGGTTAAAAAACGTCAGGATGCGCAAGGTGCGGAAAAGCCCAAAGCTGCAATCGCCAAGAACAAGAAGACCGTAAGTTCAGCACGATCTGCCCCACAGAAAAGCCCAGTCGTAACCGAGACTGCGCCTCAGCCCCAAACTGCGGTTCCATTGGCTGCCGATCTGCGGAAAAAAATTGAACATCTGATCCATGCAGGCAATTTTTTTGCTGCCGAAGCGCAGATTAACCAGGCACTGAAAAAAGACAATCGTCAGCATGCGCTCTATCTATTACTGCTCGATATTCATATTCAGCAGCACGATGAGTTTGCGATTTCACAGCTCATGAATCACATCAGTTCATTAGGCTTAAATGAAGTACTCGCACAGGCGGAATCGAAAAAAGCGGATTTCGAAAAGTCATTAAATTCTGCTAAAGACACGATTGATTTTCCTGCGGCGCCTTCTGCTCCTGTAGCCGAAGCACCGATTGTAGACAATAGTGCAGCCTTTGCAGCGCTGTCTCCGACTCAGCACCCTGCCCAGACTTCAGATTTTGACTTACTGCAGCAGGATCATCCACCTCAACAGACCGTGTTGACACCTGCACAAGATGATATTCAGCCACTCGAATTTAATTTTACCCCAGCTTCTTCAGCAGCAGAAACGGCTCCGACTCCAGCTCAGACCAAGACTGAAGAAAAACTTGAGTTTGACTTTAAATCGCTACACGCTGAGCCAGGAAAATCAGAACCTGAACCTACAACACCTTCTTTCGATTTTGAGTCTTTCAACACCAGTAGCCCATCAACACCAAGCACTGCAGAAGCCGCTCTGCCGCCAATTCAAGAGCATGATTTATCTACAGAGACAGAACTACCAAGTTTTGATTTCAATGCAGAAAATAAGTTCGCCCCTCAAGGAACAGAGCCTGCTGAAAAGCCTCAAGAAATCGCCCCACTAGATTTTTCCTTCGCTGTTGATGATTCAGCTACGCCTGCACCGGAAGAACAGTCTACTGCTGTACCAGAGTTCAATCTCTCTTCTTTGGATAGCACAGAACCTTCACAAAGCACCAATACAGCAGTAGAAGGAGTTGATCCAGACTTTAAACTCGATACTGCCCCAGAAAAGCCAGCAAGCGCAGCACTTCATTTTGCTATTCCTGAAACGCCTGTCGTCGCTGTGGCTGATCCAAATGACCCACTGATCCAATCTTTCCCGGAATTAAGTGCAAGCAATGAAATTGTGTTAAATCTGGAGCTGGCAGAGCAATATATCCAGTTGGGTGCTTATGAGGCAGCTCGGGACATTCTGGCAGAAAAACAGGCTGACTATAGCCCGCAACAGCAGGCCCAAGCAGACCAGTTACTGAATCAAATCGCTTCTTAAGCCAATTCGTTCTACACTAAAGCAGTCACTCTGGCTGCTTTTTTTATGATGAAAAATATTGCACTAATTTATATGGGAGGTACTTTTGGCTGTGTGGGCGATCCGCTGAGTCCCATGCCTGCTGAAACCTTTTTCCCTAAACTAGAAGAACTATTAGAAAATACCTACCCGGTTGAGTGTTTTTGTGCACCGGCGATTAAAGACAGTAGTGCCTGCACAGCACCCGACTGGCTGGCCTTGATTCAGTCTGTTCAGCAGTTACAAGGCCAAGGCTTTCAGCAGTTTGTCATTATTCACGGTACCGATACGCTAAGCTATGCCTGTGCGGTACTCGCCCATTTACTGGGACAGTCTGTGCAACTGGTGCTAACCGGTAGCCAATATCCATTACTGAATGCTGCAGGAACCCAGCCCCGCGAGTTTAGTGATGCGCTGGAAAACCTATGCTTTGCACTGGAATCTGTCCAGCAGGTCGAAGCAGGCGTTTATCTAGCGTTTCAGCAGGCATTAATCCATGGCCGCACGGCCCTGAAACAGCATACCACCGAGCTAAAAGCCTTTGCCGGTGTGGAAGCTGAGGTCAGAATTCCGCCTCAGCCTCCCGTGCAGCTCATTCAGTCATCAGACTTGCTGAAAGCAGAAAAATTCAACTGTATGAGCATCATGATGCAGCCTATTGGGCTCAAATCTCAATACTCAAATCTCAAACAGCTCCTGGCTGCGCCCCCTCACTTTCTGATTCTGCAAGGCTTTGGTACCGGCAATCTTGCCGTAGATCAGCAGATTATTGCGCTGATTGATGCTTTTTATCATGCAGGCTGTGCCGTCATTCTGACCACGCAAGTGCCTTTTGGTGCCACAGACCAGCGTTATGCAATTGCTGACTGGGTACAAAACTCCAGAATTTTACTCAATGATGGTTATGGACATGCCGATCTGTATGCAAAAGCACTCAAAATGTATTTACAATACGACTCGGTAGAGCAATGGCATACCCATTGGTACGAATAGTCGAGTTTTGAGGTAAATATGCAGCGTTTTGCGGTCGGTATTGAGTTCAGTGGAGCACACTATAAAGGTTGGCAAACTCAGCAACCCGGCATAGCAAGCGTACAGGAAACCATTGAACAGGTGCTCTCAAAAGTCGCGAATGAAGCGATCATCCTGCATGGTGCCGGACGTACAGATGCAGGCGTACATGCTACCAACATGGTGGCACACTTTGATACTGAGGCAATCCGTTCCGAACATGGCTGGCTACGTGGCTGTAATAGTCAGTTACCCAAAGACATTTCCATCCAGTGGATTAAGGAAATGACGACTGACTTTCATGCCCGTTTTAAGGCCCAAGCACGTCGTTATCGCTATGTCGTCTATAACCATCCGGTCCGTTCTGCCTTGCTGCATAAACAGGTAACGCATATCTATTATGCGCTGGATGCCGACAAGATGATCCAGGCCGCGAGCAAATTCGAAGGCACACATAACTTTGAAAGCTTCCGTGCAGCGGCCTGCCAGTCCAATCAACCGGTACGCCACGTACACCACTGCCGTCTGTTGCGCCATGGTCATTATTTGGTGCTGGATATTCAGGCGGATGGTTTCCTGCACCATATGGTTCGCAATATCATGGGCTGCCTGCTAGAAATCGGTCAGGGCATGTATGACATTGACCATATTGATCATATTTTTGCCGCAGAAGACCGTAAAGCCGCCGGTATCACCGCTCCCCCAGATGGCCTGTACTTTATTCAGGCCCATTATCCTGAGCAGTTTAATTTGCCTAAAGTGCCACTCGGGCCACATTGGCTCAATATGCCGGAATAATTTCTTTTAAATCCGCCCTTGCGAAGCAGTGCTTCTCACCTTTTTCAAAGGAGGGGAACTGCTTTTACATATTTTATGGTCTTAAAATAAAAATCCTCCTTTGTAAAAGGGGGATTTAGGGGGATTCTTTAACGTTGCTTCCGCTTTCTATACTCAACCGGTGTTTCATTGGTCCAGCGTTTAAAGGCCCGATAAAAGGTACTTGGCTCGGAAAACCCCGTTAGATAGACAATTCGTTCCACGCTTTCATTCGTACCCGCCAACAGGCGTTTTGCTAGGCGACAACGGTAATCCGACAGGATTTGCTGGAAACTGGTATTGGCCTCACTCAGCTGCGTGCGTAGACGGCGCGGCGTGATATTCAGCTGTGCAGCAACCGTTTCCAAGGTTGTTTCGCCACTTTCCAGAGTCGAACCAATGGCACGACGTACTTCACCGACCAGATCATAGCGGGCCAGTTCCTGCAGTTTTTCAATCGCCAGCTGCTCATGCAGCTGTAACAGGTCTGGCTCTGCCTGCCACAGGAGATATTCCAGAATGCTCGGGTCGAAGTACAAACGGGTTTCTTTCTGACCTAAACTCACTGGGCATTCATACACCCGGAAATATTCATCATCCGTCGCGCCTTTGGAAAAGTTAAAATCGATGTAGATGGGTTCAAAACGGCCTTCGGTAATGAATTTAAAAAAGCGCAGCACACCCGACATGGCGCATTCAGTGAAATGCCGGTTGACGATATTCTCAGCATAAGGCTGCTCGCCATTGGTCAAATAGCAGCGATCATCTTCAATGACCAGACGGGCGTCGAAGGCATCACTGATCAGCCGTTGATAGGCTAAGGCACGCTTGAGCCCTTCACCGAAATTTTCCGATGAAATAAACAGGTGCTCAATGACCTGCCCACGATACAAAGGCAAATGTTCTCCCAGGTGTAGGCCAATGTCAGGATCCTTACTGACTTCCTCCGCAGCCACCCAGAATGCATACTGCGCACTCAAAGGGGTACGGTCATTGGCCTCGACCTGATTTAAGGCGACGCCTGCCTTCGCAAGCAATTCTTCGGTTGGTAAACCTGCACGACGTATCGCCTGGTAACCTAAACGCAGTACAACCGATGCATCTGTTAGCTGACCCACTCAAAAACCTTCCTTGTATGTGCTTCATTTATACCTAAAAAGATATTTTTTAGATTAACTGCGATTGACCAAACTGACAACATGTGACGGCGCTTTTTTAGTTAAAATGTTTGTACTGATACTTCGCAGTTTTTTGTTTTAGATGGTCAGTCTAACACCTTATATGGCTTGTGTTGTGTGAAAAAATTGACTATAATTTGCGCCTTTCTTAATTTATTCTTTTAGGTAGGCTATGGCCAATAAAGAGGAACTCATCGAGTTCGAAGGCGTTGTCACCGAGACGCTTCCTAACACTATGTTCCGTGTGCGTTTAGAAAACGGTCACGAAGTGATTGCTCATATCTCTGGTAAAATGCGCAAACACTATATCCGCATTTTGACTGGCGACAGTGTAAAAGTGGAGATGACTCCTTATGACTTGACTAAGGGTCGCATCACTTATCGTGCACGCTAAGTTTTAGCGCAAGCGAAAGAAGCCACCCTTTACAGTGGCTTTTTTTGTAACTGGACTTTTTGCCAATTTTGACCGTGTGTCAAATTACAACAATAATCAGCCCTCCCTGTTACTACAATTAAAACCATGGCGTTTTTTGTAGGAGTCAGAATATGTGGTCTGCATCTCGTCTCAACAAACTCATCTGGCCAGGTATGCTTCTGCTGCTATCTGCCTGCTCCCATACCCCAACCCTGTCACCCGCGCAACGTGATGCGTATTTACAGCAGTTTATTGGCCAGTCTAGTGACACGATTTATAGCCAGCTGGATTTAAGCAAACTCGGCTACCAGCAGGTAAATGAACCGATCCTCTCAGCACAGCAGCTGGTCTATATTGTACAGCGTCCTGTAGCGCTACCTCTTTCGGTCGCTCAGCATCCGGTTGCTGGCACAGGCAGTGTGCCCATCCCGGTGGCTGCCAGCCCTTCTCGCGGTTATGACGTCAACCTACAATGCAAGATTATCTTTATCCTGAAAGAAAATATTGCCCAGGCAGTGAAATATACAGGGCGCACCTGTTAATTCTTTCCATATAAAAAAACGCAGCCTGAGCTGCGTTTTTTGATAGGCATAGTAAAGATTAGCCCAGTGCAGCAACCACAGCCTGACCCATTTCCACTGTACCGATTTTGTTTATGCCTTCAGACATGATATCCGCTGTACGCAGACCTTGATCCAGTACATTGCCTACTGCATCTTCAATCGCTTTAGCCGCAGCTTCCTCACGGAAGGTATAACGCAGCATCATCGCAACAGACAGAATCGTGGCCAATGGATTGGCTAGGTTTTGACCTGCAATGTCTGGTGCAGAACCATGACATGGCTCGTACATACCTTTGCCATTTTCATCCAATGATGCAGATGGCAACATACCAATTGAACCGGTTAGCATTGCAGCTTCGTCTGACAGGATGTCACCAAACAGGTTAGACGTTACAATCACGTCAAATTGTTTAGGCGCACGTACCAGCTGCATAGCTGCATTGTCGACATACATATGCGACAGGTTGATCTCTGGATATTGCTCTTCTTTCAGTGCAGTCACCGTTTGCTTCCACAGCTCAGTCACTTCAAGGACGTTGGCTTTGTCCACTGAACAGACTTTACCGCCGCGCAGGCCAGCAAGTTCAAAAGCCACTTTGGCAATACGCTTGATTTCAGATTCTGAGTACACGTCAGTGTTGAAACCTTGTTTTTCACCATTGTCCAGTTCACGGATCCCACGAGGTTGACCGAAGTAAATCCCCCCTGTCAGTTCACGTACGATCAGGATATCCAGACCCGATACGATTTCTGGTTTCAGGCTAGAAGCATCTGCCAATTGTGGATATAGAATCGCAGGACGCAGGTTGGCAAACAGGTTCAGCTCACTACGTAATTTTAACAAGCCACGTTCAGGACGGATTGAGCGTTCAATCGTATCCCATTTAGGACCACCCACTGCACCCAGCAGAATTGCATCGGCTTTTTTTGCCTGTTCCGAGGTCACTTCAGGATAAGGTGAACCATGTGCATCAATCGCAGCGCCGCCTAACAGGCCATGTTCCCAGCTTAAATCTAAATTAAATTTTTCATTTATGCGAGTCAGCACTTGCTCTGCAGCTTTCACAATTTCAGGACCGATGCCGTCACCAGCTAAAATCAAAATTTGTTTAGACATAAGATTTTCCATTTATAAAGTCAGCATTTTACTGACAAGGTTAATTTTTCTGCTCTACAAACTCAGCAATGCCAGTTTCGGCATTATAAGGCTTGCAGAATCGTCGAATGGTTTTGCTGTCCTGCAACAGATCTACACATAATGGATCAGGTGCAGAGGCTTTTAATAAGCTGGTATTTTGCGTTGAGCGCTGACGATACATGCGAAAAGTATATTTGCGCTGCGCCTGAAAGTTATGAAATACATGCAGCACTTCAGCTTTGTCCAGACTGATTGGATAGAAATGCAGTACCAGCTCATGCTGACCCGGAGGCACCGCCAAATAGAGCGGATTAGGGTCATTCAAGCTTTTACTCTGCAAACGCACCAGTTTGTGGCGCATCGCAATACTATCCACTCGTCGGCTGTCAGCATCCATGATGCTAATATCGTCCAGGCGTTCAAATTTGCAATCCGGTGTACCTGAACAATAGATCAGTGCTTCTGAGCCGACTTCAGCCTGTGCGGTTAACTTTTTAAGCTGTATCGTATCGATGGTCTGACACGCGGTCAGCAACATCGATACAGCACTCAATGCAAATAACTGTTTCCAATACCTGGCCATGCTCAATGTCTAACCTAATCGAAATATCTATAATTTCTCGATATTAGCAAGGCTTAAACTTTCTCGCTATGACATTTTAATTGCTTCTAGGCATGAATTTCTGCAAATACCCAAGGGCGAACTGCTTTGGTTTTTTCTTCATAAGCGCGAATCGCGTCCGCATCTTGTAAAGTTAAACCAATATCATCCAGACCATTTAACAAACAGTGCTTGCGGAATGGGTCCACTTCAAATTTGAAGCTTTCACCAGTCGGCGTACGTACTTCCTGTGCTTCAAGGTCAATGGTTAACTGATAACCTTCAGTTGCCGCACATTCCTTGAATAACTGATCGACGATTTCTTCAGACAGAATCACCGGTAACATGCCGTTTTTGAAGCTGTTATTGAAGAAAATATCGGCATAGCTTGGCGCAATCACGGTGCGAAAACCGTATTCGTTCAAGGCCCATGGCGCATGTTCACGACTTGAACCACAACCGAAGTTGGCACGTGAAATCAAGATTGAAGCACCTTGATAACGGGGTTGGTTTAACGCAAATTCAGTATTTAAAGGACGCTTGGTGTTATCTTGACCCAAAAAGCCTTCATCTAAATAACGCAATTCGTCAAACAAGTTTTCACCAAAACCGGTACGTTTGATCGATTTCAAGAACTGCTTTGGAATAATTAAGTCGGTATCCACATTGGCACGGTCTAATGGTGCAACGATACCTTGTTCAACGGTATATTTTTTCATGTCTATGTTCCTAAAGAATATCATCACTTTAAATCTCCCCTAACCCCTCTTTAATAAAGAGGGGGGAAACTTCCCCCTTTTATCTTTTATAAAAGGTGAGAAGCTTTGCTGCGCAAGAG
>CANQWW010000050.1 GCA_947627655.1 uncultured Acinetobacter sp.
ATTACCCATCACGACAGGACGTCGTGTATGGGTAATAAGAGACTTTTGCCTACTTTGGGTCTTTCCAAAGTAGGGTTTTGCCTGCACAAAGCCATTTAAACTTTTAAACAAAATATGAGGCTGTATCTGTTTAACCATAAATATCAATAATTTTCATATAGTTAATTTTTTTTATTGCTTCATGCAAACCTGTTTAAAATTATGGGACAGTAGCGGCCAAGAGGGTCGCTATTTTTTTAGCGAATACGGTATTTGCACAATAGCCTTAGCCAAAACCATGCGTTAAATAACGTGAACCATCCTCTAATATGAGCTGTCTTTCAGGCCACCTCAAGGCGGCCAATTTATGAGAAAATTCACGCTGATGCCGTCGATCCAGATAGCGTTTCCCCACCGAATAATCCACGCAGAACACATTCTGTTTATGACCAAACCACTGTAGCGGATCAACCTCATGAAATAGCCCGGTTTTAACACCTGATGGATTCAAATTACGCCAGTAATGACCAATAACAACAGGCACATCCTCCTGATAATACTGCCACCACGGCAGACGATCTTTCATACGCCATTTGCCACCGGCATAAATAGGCCTATCCGTCATATATTCGGCACCAGAAGTCGTGACCTTGATTGGATTATACATCTGCTCAATCCATTCCTTTTGTGCTAGATGTTTAAGCCAGGGCATCTCACTCTTCGGATCAGTCAGCTCTGCACGGAACTGCTCTATTTCCTTGAATGCCTGTTCAGCAATACCTGCATCCTCAATATGCTGCTGCGTCTGCTGCACAAAATATTCATAGGCTGCATGCAAATGCAGCGTGTCTATTGATTTCAGTCGTTGAATGGATTGCATATCCCAGCAGGCATGTACAATACGAAGCTGATCAGACTCTAAAGCCAGAGGTAAGTGGTGCAGAAATGCTAAAATCCATTGCTGGTCTTCTGGCGTAGCCGCTACCGAATCAAAAGGTTGCTGGTCATCCATATGTGGAGAACCAAAATACCAGCCATTGCCTTCACGATAAGCTTTAATGATCAGGTTCAGCTCATGATTGCCCATGACACAGTAAGCATTCCCCTGCTCGATCATGTGCTTGACCTGCCGCAGCACTGCCACACTATTTTGTCCACGATCACACAAATCCCCGACAAAGATCAGTTTGCGCTGTTGTGGATGTTGCCCCTGAGCGTCATAGCCCAACACCTGCAGCAAGGTGCTTAAGGCCTCAATTTCTCCGTGAATATCGCCGACGATATCAAACCGATCCCCTTGGATGGATTGTATAAATTGGTAGGACATGCACACCTCCTGATACATTGCAGGGCTGCTTTATTATTGTTTTAAAGCACTGGTTTTATTGTTATCAATATATGCTGTCATGCACTGAAGATAAAGATCAGTCCCTATAGAAATTGCTTTTGTGCAATCCGTTAAGTCCGATTGATGCTGTTTGTAGAGTATCAGCTTCATCTTGTATCTTTATTAAAAGCCCACATATAAAAAAACCGGCGCCTAGGCACCGGTTTTTTTATCACATGACTGGCTAAGCACCAGCCCGCTTAAGATTAAGCGCTAAGTGATGCAATAATTTGGTTCAGCGTAGCACTTGGACGCATCACAGCATTTACTTTCGCAGGGTCAATTGCGTAGTAACCACCGATGTCTACAGATTGACCTTGAACAGCGTTCAGCTCTTCAACGATTTTCGCTTCGTTTGCAGCCAATTCTTTTGCGATAGGCGCAAAGTTAGCTTTCAGTTCAGCATCTTCGTCTTGAGCAGCAAGTGCTTCAGCCCAGAATTTAGCCAGGTAGAAGTGACTGCCACGGTTGTCCAGTTCACCTGTACGACGTGATGGAGACTTGTCATTGTCCAATAACAGGCCAGTCGCGTGATCCAGTGTTTGCGCAAGAAGTTTCGCACGTGCATTGTTTTCTTTAATGCCCAGCTCTTCTAAAGAAACAGCCAATGCCAGGAATTCACCTAAAGAATCCCAACGTAAGTGGTTTTCTTCAACCAGCTGTTGTACGTGTTTAGGCGCAGAACCACCCGCACCAGTTTCGTACATACCACCACCAGCCATTAGCGGCACGATAGACAGCATTTTCGCAGACGTACCCAGCTCCATAATTGGGAACAGGTCAGTCAGGTAGTCACGTAGAATGTTACCTGTCACAGAAATCGTATCCAGACCACGCGCAACACGTTCAAGTGTATAACGCATCGCACGTACTTGAGACATGATTTGGATATCTAGGCCATCGGTATCGTAGTCTTTCAGGTAAGTTTGAACTTTTTTGATCAGTTCATTTTCGTGTGGACGGTACGGGTCAAGCCAGAAGATTGCCGGCATGCCAGAGTTACGCGCACGTGTTACAGCCAGTTTCACCCAGTCGCGGATCGGTGCGTCTTTCACCTGACACATACGCCAGATATCGCCTTCTTCCACGTTTTGAGACATCAACACTTCACCAGTTTCGATGTCAGTGATGTTCGCAACACCAGCTTCATTAATTTCGTAAGTCTTGTCGTGAGAACCGTATTCTTCCGCTTTTTGCGCCATTAGACCAACGTTAGGCACTGTACCCATAGTACGTGGGTCAAAGTTACCATTCCATTTACAGAAGTTGATCATTTCTTGGTAAATACGCGCGAAGGTAGACTCAGGCATTACTGCTTTACAGTCATAAGGTTTGCCGTCAGCACCCCACATTTTACCACCAGTACGGATCATTGCAGGCATAGAAGCATCTACAATCACGTCATTTGGTGAATGGAAGTTGGTAATACCTTTGGCAGAATCAACCATCGCAAGTGCTGGACGGTGTTCTTGACATGCGTGCAGGTCTTCGATGATTTCTTCACGTAAAGAAGTCGGAAGGGTTTCGATCTTCTCGTAAAGACCCGCCATACCGTTGTTAACGTTAATACCTAGCTCGTCAAACAGTTTACCGTGTTTTTCGAATGCATCTTTATAGTAAATACGCACACAGTGACCGAATACGATCGGGTGCGACACTTTCATCATGGTCGCTTTAACGTGTAAAGAGAACAGGATGCCCGCTTCTTTACAATCGGCTAATTCTTTTTCATAGAATTCGCACAGCGCTTTTTTACTCATGAACATTGAGTCGATGATTTCACCATCTAAAAGCGCAACTTTTTCTTTCAGAACAATCGCTTCACCAGACTTGGTGATCAATTCCATTTTCACGTTGCGCGCACGGTCAAGTGTCATTGACTTTTCGCCGTGGTAGAAGTCGCCTTCATGCATATGAGAAACGTGAGTCTGTGACCATGGTTTCCATTCACCCATAGAATGCGGGTGTTTTTTCGCGTAGTTTTTAACTGCAGATGGCGCACGACGGTCAGAGTTACCTTCACGCAATACAGGGTTTACCGCTGAACCTAAACATTTGCTGAAGCGAGCTTTAAGCGCTTTTTCTTCTTCAGTCGTCGGGTTTTCTGGATAATCAGGAATTGCATAACCTTTAGACTGTAGCTCTTTAACACACGCAGTTAACTGAGCAACAGAGGCACTGATGTTCGGAAGTTTAATAATATTTGTGCTTGGATCTTGTGTAAGACGGCCTAGCTCTGCAAGGTTGTCAGATACTTTCTGTTCTTCAGTCAAATATTCTGAGAATTCTGCGAGCACGCGTGCTGCAACAGAGATGTCACTCTTGACAATCTCAACGCCAGCAGGCTTAGTAAAGGTCTCAATGATCGGCAGTAGAGAATAGGTTGCCAGTAACGGCGCCTCATCGGTCAGTGTATAAATGATTTTTGACTTTCCACCAGCCATATATAGCCCCTTGCGTTTGATAGAGTTTTGAGGATCAAGCTTTTGGCTCAGATCCTATGAACCGATACGTTTGAATTAAACCTTGAGAGTATCTTATCTCTAGGCATTACAGTCAACGAAATATCCCTTCAAGATGAGAATTTGATGGAAAATCATACAAATTGTTTCAATTTTCCTTCGTTTATATTCCGCGCAATTCTCAATCAATTCATATAGAAAAAATCTATTATTATAAAAATGATATTTTTTTCTGTTTGTTTCGCTATTTTTTAATATAGACCGAAAAAATTCTTCCCCTACTGACAAAAGTACTGTGAATTCATCAGCCTGACTCAACAAGATTATTTTTTTAGCTTGGCTATGGATCAGTCATATCAAACATTAAACGCAATTCCTAGTCATTCGTCCGGATCAGCATCCGAGCATTTAAAGTTTTTAACGATCAGCATAGATTAAAAAACAATAACAACCTTTTACTGAATTGATTTTTATGACAAACAAAGACCGAGTAGCAAGTCAATTTTTAAAATATGAAAGTGTGCTAGCAAAGCTGCTGATTTCTATACAAGAAAACCAAGCCAATGCCTACTTTTCCAGACAAATGCAAAGGGCCAGCCGCTGTGCCCTATTTGCTTAAATGACGATATAAAGCAAGCTACTGAATTTTAAACAGAATACTGCCTTTATCCTTTGATTGCTTACATAATATATTCTGGTAGAAATTTGTTAGAAAATCCTTCGTGGATCGAGATAGAACTAGAGGCCTAGGCCCTGTAGTCACTTTTTTACTCAAGATAGTGCGAGATAAAATAACTTTGGATTTCTGGATACCATAAAGTGCAATCCCTCCCCTGTGTGATTAGCGATAAGTTTTTCATACCGCTACCAGAATGCAAACTCTAACCAAAGGGCTTATCGTGATAAGCCCTGTTAGCAAGTAGAAGCCACATTTGAGCAGTAAGCTCAGCTTAAAAAGCTGAAAGTTCAACTTCAAATGATCTCAGGAATCTATGATTTCAATGAAAGTGTTTAGCTGTGCTTAATGCGTCACCCGTTTATACTGACGGTATTCAGGTTGCCAAAAATTTGCCTCAATCGCAGCCTGTAAGGTCTCGATGCTGGCCTGAGGCGCAACGCCATCTTGTACTGCAGCTTGAGCGACTCTTAAAGCAATAATCTTGGAAATATGCTGGATCTGATCGAGATCTGGCAACAAGTTGGCTTTTGGATCTTGCAGTTTAGGGGAACATTCTGCCAAAGCATTACTCGATGCCATTAACATCTTGTTGGTTACACGATGAGCACCTGACGCAATCACACCGAGTCCAATCCCAGGGAAAATATAGGAGTTATTACATTGGGAAATATGATAAATCTCCTCTTGATAATTTACCGGGGCAAACGGGCTTCCTGTGGCAATGAGGGCCTTGCCATCCGTCCATTGAATAATATCCGCCGGAACCGCTTCAACACGCGACGTCGGATTAGACAAAGGGAAAATGATCGGATGTTCACAGTTTTCCGCCATGGTCGTGATAACATCTTTATCAAATAAGCCTGGCTGTCCTGACACCCCGATAAGCACAGTCGGTTTGGCAAACCTCACCACATCATGCAGTGAAATTGTTTGCTCCGCATTTGCCCAGCTGGCAATGTTGTTCGGATCTTGCGCCAGTTTGCGCTGGAAGTTCAGCAGATTTGGCTGATTTTCAGTAATGAGACCGAAACGGTCAACCATAAAGACACGTTGACGGGCTTCAGCATCGCTCAGGCCTTCAGCCACCATTTGCGCAATAATCTGCTCTGCAATCCCGCAACCGGCCGAGCCGGCACCTAAAAATGCCACCGTCTGATCTTTCAACTGTTTATTCGATGCATGAGAGGCAGCAATCAGACTACCTACAGATACCGCAGCAGTACCCTGAATATCATCATTGAAACAGCAGATTTGATCACGATATTTTTCCAGCAAAGGCATCGCGTGCTGCTGGGCAAAATCTTCAAACTGAATCAGGGCTTGTGGCCATCTTCTTTGAATCGCCTGAATGACCTTGTCGACAAATTCAAAATATTCGTCCCCGGTAACACGCGGTTTGCGCCAGCCCATATAAATCGGATCATTCAGCAATTGCTGGTTATTGGTTCCGACATCTAGGGTAATCGGTAAAGTATAGGCCGGACTAATGCCACCACAGGCCGTATATAAGGATAATTTCCCAATCGGGATACCCATGCCACCAATGCCCTGATCGCCAAGGCCCAAAATGCGCTCGCCATCGGTAATGACAATCACCTTAACATTACGGCGGTTGACATTATGCAAAATACTGTCGATATCCTTGCGATCCGGATAGGAAATAAAAATTCCGCGGTGGCGACGGTAAATATCCGAGAAACGCTGACATGCCTCGCCTACCGTTGGAGTATAAATAATCGGCATCATTTCACTTAAATGGTTTTCAATTAAGTGATAAAACAAGGTTTCATTGGTGTCTTGAATATTCCGCAGATAAATGTGCTTGTTGATATCATCATTAAAAGCACAATATTGCTGATAGGAACGCTGACTTTGTTCTTCTATAGACTCGATGACATGCGGGATCAGCCCATGTAAATTAAAATTAACGCGTTCTTCCTCAGTAAAGGCGGAACCTTTATTCAGCAAAGGCAGTTCAAGCAGACTGGTGCCTGCATAGGGAAGATAAAGTGGGCGTTGCGCCTGGGAAGGAGTCGTCAGTTGTTCTGACTCATTATGGGAATTTAACATATGTCTCTAAAATAAAAGCAATTGAAGGAAGAAAAGCTATCCTAACATCCTATCCTGCTTTAAAAGTTTGTGGGTATTTTAATAATTAATAAGAAAAACTACTCTATTTTAATAATTGATATTCAATATAGATCAATAGGATGGCTATTTTGATAAGCATGTTTTTCATAGGCTGAAGGTTAATCACTGACCATTGAACTTCAGTGATAGCGCGCCAATCAGCAGCATCGAATAGACACGATATAAAGTTGTGCAATTTCAAGCGTTCTTTAGCGCCGAAAAGAGAGAAAACGAAAGTCTAAAGTGGAGCTTTTAGAGTGTGTCTGGTCTATTTGTCTCTCCCCTGTTAATGCGAGTCCAGACATCTGGAGAATGAAGCCACCTATACACCTGTTTCTTGATATAGGTGGCTCAAACTATCGCTTAGATCGCTTCTTGCTGTTTAGCGTCTTCTAAATAACTGTCTAATGAATCATCCAGTGCATACAACCACGGCGTATGATGCACTTTCGCCATTTTCCCCGTCATGACTGAACGATAAGTTTTATCCCTAAAGCCCATAATATTTTCTTTCTTATGCTTTTTCCATTGCATGAAAATATCATGTACAGCGTCAATATTGAAAGATGGATAGTCTGTCTCCGCAATTAAGCGCTTGACATAATTTCCCTGGAATCGCGCAGTTTGTTCATCCGTGGTGAGCTTTTGCTCCTGCTGATGCAATGCATGCGTATGCTGCTGCATTTCTTCAATCTCAGGTAAAGTAATTTTACCCAAAATAATATCGCGCACATACCAGGCCTGAGCATCAAACATATTAAAGGTATACCACTGGTCTTGCATAGCTAAGTAAAACAGACGCGGATTCTTTTCCCACACGACACCCTGATATAGACCAAGCGGATACAGACAATTATGGGTTCTTAGACGTAATTGATCTTCAATAAACGGGAAGTGATGCAGGTAGCCTGTACATAAAATGATGGCATCTACTTTTGCAGAACTGCCATCGCCAAAGTAAGCCGTATCTTCATCCACACGCAGGAGCTGCTTTTTTTCAAACCAGTTTCGCGGCCATTTAAATCCCATCGGCTTATTACGATAACAGCTGTAAATCTGCTTCGCGCCATATTTATAGCACTGCGATCCAATATCTTCCGCTGAATAGCTACTGCCAATCAGCAGGACATTTTTGCCTTTAAACTCTCGCGCATCACGAAAATCATGAGCATGTAAGATTCGACCATGGAAACGCTCAAAACCGTCATAAACCGGGACTTTTGGTGTAGAAAAGTGTCCAGAGGCAACGACGACATAATCAAACTGCTCTGAATAATGGCATTGATTTTCATAATCTTCCACAGAAACAGTAAATTGCTGGCTGTGTTCGTCATAGCTAATCTGTTGTACTGCGGTATTAAATCTTACAAGATTTTTAATATTGGCTTTTTCAGCGCGTCCATTGATGTAATCCCAGAGGACTTCTCGGGGAGGATAAGAGGCAATTGGCTTTTTAAAATGCTCATCAAAAGTATAATCAGCAAATTCTAATGCTTCTTTGGGACCATTTGACCATAAATAACGATACATGCTGCTGTGGACAGGTTCACCATGCTCATCTATTCCTGTGCGCCAGGTATAGTTCCATTGCCCACCCCAATCATTTTGTTTTTCAAAACATACGATTTCGGGAATTTCTAGACCTTTGGCCTTTGCTGATTGAAATGCTCTTAATTGTGCCATGCCACTTGGCCCTGCACCGATAATTGCAATTCGATTCATAGCTATCTCCATTAGTTTTAATTGATTTGTTCACCTCCAATTTTGAGTTCAGTCATTCAGGATTATAGATAAAATTAAATACAATCCTAAATGTATAGATGAATAAAAAATCTACTCAAAATAGGATATGAAAAAAGAAAAAGATATGCGCTAAATCACATTAAAAATTTAAATTTAGGTTGGATTTATAAGAAACACATATCAAAGAAGCTATATATTATCATAATTTCTTATATATTTTAAGGCCCGGTCTCAGGTCTATCTTTTTTACTATAGCGAACCGCTATTAATATAATCGTTTCTTACAGCTTCTATCGTTTGTTTAAAGCGTCAGTATTGAAATGATTGAAATAGCAAGGTAAAAAAATTCACAAAATTTAATTTATAATCAAATATATATAAATGCAAAGGGAAATATAAAAAAGAAAAGCTCACCTGTTAGGATGAGCTGATCAGTCGAATTCGTGAAAAATTGCGCTGTGCCAGAATAAACAACCATACCGTGACGATAAAGGCTAAGGTCATGGCTGGCATCCCTAACGGCTCCAACGCTGCAGATAAGGCGGCATACATAAAAGAGGTCACGATCACAGCCAAAGTACCATAAATAGCACTGGAAGTGTTTAACCTAAAGAGCCCTCCAAAGAAAGCAAGTGCGGTCAGGACATTGTTAAAGCCAAATGCACCAGCACGAATTGCAGGCTCAGCAGCGCCTAAAAGAGTATGCACGACTCTAAAATCCCCAAAGCGTTCGGGTAAGTCTCGCCATGGAATACCTGAACGATACCGATACAGTACCCATTCGTCCAGGTAACAGGTCTTTAATCTGCTCCCACTCATCATCTCTTAAGGTATAGCGTTTACTCATAAAAGTATAATGCGGACAAGGCGGTTTTCCTCAAATTAATTGATGACACGCCCTAAATACCAGACAAAAAAAAGCTCATCCGCAGGACGGATAAGCTTAAAAAAAACAATAAGAAGAAATAAAATCAGAAACTACAGCCTTAGTATCTGGACGAGAATCATACAGATCATTTTCCAAACAATAAAATATATTTTTTATATGATACAAGACCTAAAAGCTATTCATTTAATGCATGCGCATTTTAGAATTTGATTTTTTTCTTCAAGTTACTCTTACGCCATGCTCTAGCCAACGACAACCAGGCTTTACTTTCTTTATTCCAGATACAGTGGCATAACTCTGTCAGGTCATCAGCAAGTTTGTTTGCTTTTGCCTCAAGTATTTTTTGAGCTGTCCATTGCTCACACTCTTTTGCAGCGTCACGAATGACAGATGACCATCTACAATTGATCATTATTTCAATATAAAAGGACTCCCTACGCTTTCTTAGCTTAGGTAATTTCATGACGTCATTTCCAAAATCCCTGACGTAAATTTAACGGCAAAATCGGCAAAAAGTAGCGATATTAAAGCTAGTGCGGTTAAGACCCACTTTTATTTTAGGCATTAAAAAAGGGTTTTAAGCTACTGATTTCGCTTAAAACCCTTATAGCATAAAGCTATGGTATTTGGTAGGCATATCCAGACTCGAACTGGAGACCTCTACGATGTCAACGTAGCGCTCTAACCAACTGAGCTATACGCCTATATGCCACGCATCTTATAAACTTTTAAAAGCTAAGACAAGTTTTTTCCCTGTTTTTTTAATGCGTATGCACACTTTTTAAGCAAGCTTTTGAATTTATTGGCATCCACATGCTGCTTTGAATAATTTGCATACTGTGCCTGCTCGTAAATTATACTGGCCTGCTCAAATAAATTCCGCTCATTTATATCTGCTTCCTGAGACAGACGGCGCATCCACTGCTTAAAAGTTTCAGCGGGCTGGCGGCGCTGGTCTGGGGCTAAGGTTTTCTCCCATCTCAAGATCGCCTGTTGCAAAACAGACTGTTGTTGATAATCTCGGTAATACATCCAAAGCAAATAGCCGATCAACACCAAAAGCAGGCTGATAATCAACATCCACACTGCGGCATAATTACTGTGTAAACCCAGTTTGGACATCCAGCCACGCTGTGAATCCGCATTATACCCCACCACTTTGCTTTGCCACTGATAACTCGCAAAATCGTTCCAGACTCGCAGTTTGGTCAGCCATAAAGAATGTATGGGTCGGCTTCTCCCTTCACCCCAAACTGTTGCATCTTGCGTCAGCATGTTTTGCATACCTTCATCAATTCGTTGCGGCGCGATAATGGCGGTAGGATCAATCCGCTGCCATTGCTGGTCAATCCAGACTTCTGTCCAGGCATGCGCATCCAGCTGACGGACTTCCCAGCTCTGACCATCAGGTGCCAACGAGCCGCCCTGATAACCGGCAACAATACGTGCCGGAATGCCGGCATAACGCATCAACATGACAAAACTCGCAGCATAATGTTCACAAAAGCCGCGACGTGTCTGAAACAAAAACTCATCGAGGCGATTCTCGCCTAATCTTCCCGGCGTTAGGGTATAGACAAACTGGTTATGACGATACCAGTCCAGCACATGCTGAATATAGCGTTGTGGTTTGCCCTGACTTTGTCTGATTAAACGGGCTGCCAAAGCTTGGGTTTGAGGGTCAATCTGGGCAATAGTCTGCGTATTAATCTGCTGTAAATATGTGGTATTTAGATAGGAAGATTCCACCTGTGAGCCTAACCAGCGTAAAGGAATCGGTTCAACCCGTTGTGTCAGACGGCGTGGTACAATCCCCCAATCATAACGACTGTAATAACGACGCTCTAAAGGTATGGATTTTTCCAGCCCCATAATCCAGCGTACCGATGGATCGGCAGCGAGATACTGATAATCCCAACCGCCCGGTAATGAGCTGATGTTCTGTGATGAAGCTAATTGTGGTTGCTGATTTACTATACTACTGGTCCAGGTGTGGCCATCATACTCATCTAAGACCAAAGCACGCCAATAAAGTTCTGCTCGCGGTGGCAACTTACTCACATCACCAATAATCCGGAAAGCCAAAGCAGTGGATTGCGATAGCTCGGCAAGATCACCAGGTGACATGCTGTCACTCATTCCGGTAATCCCCTTATTCTCAGGAATCGGAATATGCCACATAGGCGGCAAACGCGGGAAAAAGATAAATAACAATACAAAAAAAGGCAGCGCATAGAGCACAAATACGCCGACATGTTTGGCATCTTGTCTTAAGGCGCTCTCCTGCGACTGGGCATCCTGCTCAAACTCACTGGTTTGAATGCGATAAAGTCCAATCAGGCAGCTGAACAGGCAAAGTAGAATGCCAAAAGTCATGATAAAAGACTGGCTATACAAGAAGCTACTTGCTGCGACAAACAAGGCAAAATTAAACAGGATAATCAGGTCACGCTTGGTTCGGGTTTCAAACGCCTTGGAAAATAAAAATGTAGACAGGACGGCAACACCTGCATCCACTCCAAGAAAGCGGCGATAACTCAAATAAATAACGGCAAGCGCAATAAACGTGAACAGCAGCACCCATTTTTTTGCGATGACTTTTTGCTGGCGCAGCATCCACCAGAGCATGAGCAACATCAATGAAAAAATAAAGCTCAGACCAATAGGCAAATAGCTGACTTGGACCGTTAGAATAAAACAAAGACTGAGTAAAATAGCATTGCGGACACTGACAGGAATCATCACTTACTCCTAGGCCTGAGCCAATAGCAATTTGGCTTGAAGCAGCTGTTGGCTTCCCATGCCTAAGGCCAGTTGCGTATGCGGCAAATGCAGGCTGTAAGCCAGTTGTTGCTGTTCACATTGCGCTACCAGCCCCATCATCAGTGCCAAACGTTCTTCATGTGATTGGCTGGGCATATGCACATAATGAATCTCGATACTTTGGTTCTGCTGCTGAAACTGTTCAAATACCTTGATATATAGCCCTTGCCCTCTGGCCACCTGCTTCCACGACACCGCATGCAAAGACTCACCGCTCTGGTAATTACGCAACTCCCGAAACTCATCCATATCTGGTTCAAAGTGATGTTGCTGACTTTTGTTGTCAGTCGCTAGATATTGTGGCTTCGGTGCAATCCAGCTGGATTTCTGGTGATAGAAATAAGTCCAGGCCCGAACCAGCCCAAAGGGATACAAGGCATAGATTTGCATGACAGGATATTTAAACTGGCCACGCTGTTCGGCATAAAAAGAGAGCGTAAAATGCTGTTTGTGCTGATTGATTAAAACCTGATGTCGCTGTTGATTGACCTGAATATAGAGATAACGTGACCGGGCCAGAGGTTGATGGAAATAAAAGTGTAATTGAAGTGCTTGTCCAACCTGACCCACTTCATCCGCCACCAGTTCAACCGTCAGGCCATGCAACTGTTTAAAAGTCAGGTAAAAGCTGATGCACAACACGGCGCTGATTAAAAAACAGAAACCGAGAATCAGGTTATTGGCATAATTCACCCCAGCAATGAAAGTAATAACAATCAGCACCAGATAGAGATAGCCCTGCTGATAGATAAATACCAGCACATCTCGCTGAGACAACTGTTTATGTTGAGTAAACTGAAAGCGCTTGCTCAGCCAATTCTGCCAATATTTCTGCAACATCGGGCATTTAGCTCACGACTACTTGCTGCATCAGATGCAAACTTTCCGCTTCATTGATTCCCAAACGATGTGAGGTTACCGCCGCAAATACTGCTTGGACGTCGTCTGGAATAACAAAAGCACGGTTTTCAATCAGCGCATAGGCTTGCGCAGCACGTTTTAGCGCCAATAAGCCACGTGTTGATAAACCATGTCGGTTCTTACGGGTCTCTGCTGCCAGATCCAGTAAATACTCCTGCACCACATCGCTGATATACACCTGATGCACCAAATGCTGTAACTGTAGAATCTGCTCTTCAGTAAATACATGCGCCAAAGTCGCAATCAGGGCAAAACGCGACTCTTGCTGTAACAGCAGTTTCTCGGCATGCCGGGATGGATAACCCAGTGACAGACGCATTAGAAAGCGGTCCAGCTGAGATTCAGGCAAGGCATAGGTGCCACTCTGAAATAGCGGGTTTTGCGTGGCTACCACCCAGAACGGTCGCGGTAAGGCATAGCGCATACCATCCACCGTGGCATAACCTTCTTCCATAGCTTCCAGCAAAGCACTCTGGGTCTTCGGACTACAGCGGTTAATTTCATCTGCCAGTAAAATCTGGGTAAAAATCGGGCCTTGTTTAAACTCGAACTGATGTTCTTTCTGATTAAACATATTGATGCCGATGACATCACTGGCCAGCATGTCATTGGTAAACTGAATCCGCTGAAACTTCAAACCAGCCAAATGCGCCAGACTACTGGCGAGGGTGGTTTTACCCAGACCGGGTAAATCTTCAAACAGCACATGTCCACCTGCCATCAGGCAGCATAATGCCAGTTTGGTTTGCGCCTGCTTATCCAGCACAATCGCATTAATTTCATTTAAAAACTTTTCAATATACGGGGCATAATGCGTCATCTGCTGTTGTAGTTCAGCAGTTATGTGCGCTGTATCATTATTCACTTTCTGCTTTATGCCCCACATCACATTTTCCAATATAAAATAAAGGTTTGTGATTAACATACACGCTTTTTATCACAGACTAAAGCGCCACTGCCCTATTCTTTACAATAGACGCTTTAACTAACAACCCAAAACTTCCGTGACATTTTAATCAAGATATTCAAGAAAAATGAACGCATCCAAAATGGTGGGGAATCTATTGAGGGGAAAGAGCAGTATGCTGTACTGCTGCTCCATAGTTGAAGTGATTCGGTTGAAGCTACGTGGGTGTGGCAGGGATGCCACACATTACCCATCACGACAGGACGTCGTGTATGGGTAATAAAAGACTTTTGCCTACTTTGGGTCTTTCCAAAGTAGGGTTTTGCCTGCACAAAGCCATTTAAACTTTTAAACAAAATATGAGGCTGTATATGTTTAACCAAGAATATCAATAAATTTCATATCATTAAATTGTTTTTATTACTTCATACAAACCTGGTTAAAATTGTGGGACAGTAGTGAGTATGCTATGCAGTGCACTGTTTTAAAAAATAAATGTAGGATTCCAGATCACTGCTATCTTTAGGTATGGTCATCATACCTAAAAAGTATCATTTCAGCTTTTCAGTTCTTTTAATAAAGACTGACGCATTGGCATTAGTCTATTGCTTCCGCTGAAGCATAAAATAAAAAAGCGCCCCGAAAGGCGCTCTTGAATGATTAGATCATTAGCATGGACATTTTTTCATGCCGCCACCCGCAGAAGGATAACGGGCATCGACACAGTAACGATAAAAGGTTTTGGCATCCATCGCTTCCAGATCCGGATGATGCTTTTGCATATGCTCCAGATAGTTCTGATAATCCGGCACCCCCACCATCAAGCGGAAACTCTGCTGTAAACGCTGCCAGAGTGTTGCGATACGGGACCAGTTCTTTGGATTCAGAAGCAAGTCTTTTTGCGACATCACAGTCATTTTGATGATCTTGTAGATAATCGTTTTACCGCTTTTAGCAAACTTCAGATTCATACCCATCTCCTTAATGATGCGCGGTCGGCTTGATCTCTTCTGGATCACGATAGATCGCTTCTGCTTCATGAACAGATGGCTCAGGATTTGCCAGCGCACGGCGGATGACCCCAATGGCAGCAAATAACATCACGAATGCCACAATCATAAAGAAAGCACACAACGCAGCATTAATCTGATTCGACATAGCCACGGTCTGCATTTCAGCCATGGTTTTCGCTGGTGCCAGGATTTCATTATTGGCAATGGCGGCATTGAAACGATCTGCTTGCGCCAGGAAACCAATTTTTGGATTTTCGTGGAAAATCTTCTGCCAGCCTGCAGTCATCGAGGTAATGAACAGGAACACTGTCGGGATAATCGTAACCCAGACATATTTCTGTTTTTTCATCTTGAATAGAATCACAGTACCGAGAATAAGCGCCATCGCAGCCAGAATCTGGTTACCAATACCAAAGAGTGGCCATAAGCTGTTAATCCCGCCCAGCGGATCGACCACACCCTGATAGACGAAGAAGCCCCAGCCTGCAACCGCGACCGCAGTACCGAGCAGGTTACCGAAGAAGTTATGCGAGTTTTTTACCGCAGGAATCACGATACCGACGGTATCCTGCACCATGAAACGACAGGCACGGGTCCCCGCATCTACTGCGGTTAAGATAAACAAGGCTTCAAACAGAATCGCAAAGTGATACCAGAACGCCATCATTTCACGACTGTTAAAGATTTCAGTAATGATATGCGCCATACCAATGGCAAAAGTCGGTGCACCGCCGGTACGAGACAGAATCGAGTTCTCACCCACTTCCTGAGCAAGCAGTGTTAATGCTTCCGGGGTAACCACAAAGCCCAGAGTACGTACCGCTTCTGCTGCGCTCTCTACTGTGGTTCCAAGGAGAGCCGCAGGCGAGTTAATCGCAAAATATACCCCCGGGTCTAGAATCGCCGCACAGATCAAAGCCATAATCGCAACGAACGATTCCATCAACATGCCGCCATAACCGATCATGCGGATATCGCGTTCGTTGTTGACCAGTTTCGGTGTCGTTCCTGAAGAAACCAAGGCATGGAAACCGGAAATCGCACCACAGGCAATGGTGATAAACAGGAATGGGAACATAGAGCCGGCAAACACCGGACCGGTACCATCGATAAATTTGGTCACCGCAGGTAACTGCATTTCCGGCATGGCAAACAGGATACCAATGGCTAGACCCGCAATCACACCAATTTTCAGGAAGGTAGACAGATAGTCACGTGGTGCAAGCAGCAACCAGACCGGCAATACAGACGCAATAAAACCGTAAATAATTAAGGCCCAGGTCAGTTCAGTACCTGACAGGGTGAAGAATGGTCCCCAGTATGGATGTTGCGCGATGTTTTCACCGTAGATGATACCGAGCATCATCAACACAAAACCAATAATCGAGACTTCAGCAATTTTACCCGGACGGATAAAACGCATATACACGCCCATAAAGATCGCAATCGGAATCGTTGCGGCAATACTGAACACGCCCCACGGACTATTGGTTAAGGCTTTGACGACAACCAGCGCCAATACCGCCAGGATGATAATCATCACGCCTAAAGCACCCAGCATGACGATAATACCGGCAAAGGTACCGAGTTCCTGCTTGGCCATTTCACCGAGCGAACGACCGTCACGACGGGTCGAAATAAACAGTACCAGAAAATCCTGCACCGCACCGGCCAGAACCACACCGACCAGCAACCAGATGGTACCCGGCAGATAACCCATTTGTGCCGCCAGAATTGGCCCGACCAGCGGACCCGCACCTGCGATGGCAGCAAAGTGATGGCCAAACAAGACACTTTTATTGGTTGGTACATAGTCCAAACCATCGGCCAGACGATGCGCCGGTGTCAGACGGCGTTCATTTAACTCAAAAACCTTATTGGCAATAAACAAACTATAGAAACGGTAAGCAATGCTATAGACACAGGCAGCTGCCAGTACCAGCCAAACTGCATTGACATGCTCACCCCGACTCAGGGCCAGAACTCCAAAGGAGACTGCACCCACAATGGCAACAAGTAGCCATATCATTTTCGAAGTCAGCGTGGACTTCTTTTGTAAAGTTTCCATTCAATCCCTCATATTGTGATGCATATAAATCAGCGCGGTTGTTGTTGTTCGAAGTACTGCTGTTTTCCCTTGCGACTTTACGCCTGTTCTTTTCGTTTTCCTCTAAGACTTTGGCATAAAAAAAGGGATGATCTAGATCATCCCTCTCGATAATAGTCTATTTTAAAACCCTTATGCACGTTCTAAATAATCACCAGTACGGGTATCTACACGAACGCTTTCTTCTTGCTGTACGAATAATGGAACA
>CANQWW010000051.1 GCA_947627655.1 uncultured Acinetobacter sp.
TAAAATGGGTCATTGGGTTTCTCGTACAATCGAGCCTAAATCGGCCTGCAATGTTGCGCAATTTTACTTTACCTTGCACCTAGAAAGCAAAGTCAATCCGCATCAATTCAAAGAACAATAAACAATTGAGCATTCTAACAGCATTTCTAAGAAAAAATTACAGTAAGTTTAGATCATTTCTATCTTGCAATTTACTGTTATAATGCTGTAATCCCTTCCACATTTTCGTATGTAGTAATGATGAATAAGAAACTTTTAATCTGTGGCGCTCTTACAACAGGGCTTTTGCTCACAGCATGTGTTAAGAAAGAAGCTCCCAAGGAAGAACAACAGACTGAAGTTGCTGCAGCATCAGAAGCAACACCAGTAGAACAGCCACAGTTTGAAACACTGGAAACTGTAGAGCAAGAGCAGCCTTTAATTGAGGAAGTCCCTGAAACAGTTGAGGTGATTCGTGAAGAAACACCAAATACCACAACTGAAATTCGCCGTGAACCCCGCCCGGCTGAACCTGCTCCTGCACCACGTGCTGAGGCTGCACCGTCTACGCCAGCTGCATCACAGCCTGCTCAAGCACCAAGCTCTCAGAACAACAAGACAACTGAATTTGAACCGCAAACCAATACAGGTTCTGCACAGTCTGAAGATGATGCTGTGGCAGCGGCCATTGCGGCGGCCATGCCTGCGCTTGATAACTAATTTTCAGTGATCATCTCAGAAACCCAGCTTAAGCTGGGTTTTTTAATGGCATATATTCGGGTTTATGCTGTTCCTGTTGGGCAATGTCGATACTGACCATTACAGATTTTGACGACAGTTCGATTAAATATTGTGCCATTAAACGGGTTGCCCAGGATTCAGTTTTCGTCAGTCCTTGATAAAAACCACAATGGCTGCCTTTTTTTGTAGTCACCACAATAATATTGGGCATCGCCTGGATCTTTTCTTTATAAGGATGCAGATTATTGATATGACAGACCGGATCATCCTCTGCATTAAGAATCATGAGTGGGATTTTGATATTCTCAAATACATAGATTGGATTGGTGGCTTTACAATAACTTTCGTAATCTTCATAACCTGCCAGCTGAAAATAAAGCTTTTCAAAATCCGCTAAATTCTCCACCACTAACAATTGTTCCCAGGATGGAATACTTTTCCAGGTCTCTTTATAAGGATGAATAAACCTCTCCAAAAGCTTTTTGGCCAAAAACTTACTATAAAATGGGTGCACATAGGCAAAACCGGTTTCCGTGTTATAGCCTGGACAGAGGGCAAAAGCAGCTTTTAAAGGCGTATTTTCCCCCTCTTCACCCAAATGGCGCACCAGCAAGCCAGTTCCGGCTGAAGAGCCTACGCCATACAGCTCCGAGTAAGGAAATTTTTTCTGAATATAGCCGAGCTGTTCTTTTAAGTCTTGAGTTGAGCCAAATAGGTTTATTTTGGGTACCGGCATCGGCAGGTCTGCATGGCCACGGCGTAAACATAAAGCCACCCGCCACCCGGTATGCTGATGCAGATCACGCACCAGTTCACACATGGTTTCTGGTGAACCGGCAATAGTATGCAACAAAATAATGGTCGGTGTCGTTGCCGGCAGGTTTAAACCATACCAAGCGATGCCGGTAATCCCGCCATCAGACATGGTCAGTTGTTCTAATGCATCATATTTAAGCTTGATGGTTTTTTTCTTGATCAGGTCAAAATACAGAATATGGGCATGAGCATTGGAAAGCCACGGTGTCGGACGGTATTTCTGCTTTAACTGAGGCAAACGATCAATCAGACCTCGAAACACCCCATTCGGGTTGTAATACAGTGTAGGTGTATCCGCACCAATCCAGCGATCAAAATATTCACCCGTAAGTTCAAGTGCTTTTTTCAATAACATTTTCATCTGTCTTTCCCTCCTGAACAACAGCAGTGACCTACAAATTTCATGCCTATTCGCAGTGTTTCTTGTTAAGCTTTATTTCTGAAAGGCCTGCATACGTTGTCCCATCTGAAGGGCTAAAGCGTCTAGCCCTGACTTTGACCGGATCATGACCTCAAAATCAATGATCTGGCCTTGATTATTAAATTGAATCATATCAATACCCTTTAGTTTCTTATCGCCCACATTTGCAGAAAACTCAAGTACAACATGGTTACCGTCTTCAGAATAAAACTCGCGGTGATAAATAAAGTTTTCAAATACCTGTATTACATTAGTCAGAATGAAATACACCACAGGCTTACCCGGGTATGGATTAAAAGCGACAGGTGAGCGAAACACGACTTCATCGGCCAGTAAGTCACTCAGAATAGTCATATCACGGCTTTGTAGCATGTTATGCCAGTGTGCAATGGCCTGTTTTGTGGTTTCGATGGTCATTTTGGGGTCCTTTTTTTGTTTTGGTATTTTTAATAAAGTCCCCCTTTGAAAAAGGGGGATTTAGGGGGATTCTTTTAATTCCAATCCCTCCCAACCTCCCTTTTATAAAGGGAGGAGCTTCTTCTGTTAGATCCTCGCTGCCAACTCTGCACCCTGACGAATGGCACGTTTCGCATCCAGCTCACCGGCCTCTTTGGCACCGCCGATCAGGTGGACGTTTTTACCAGACTGCTTCAATTCATCGAACATTGCCGTATAGGATTCCTGACCGGCACAAATGATGACATTATCGACCTTCAGCACAGTCGGTTGGTCATTGACTGTGATATGCAAGCCTTGATCATCCATTTTTTCATAGGACACGCCTGGCAGCATTTTCACATGGCGATGTTTTAATCCGCTACGATGTATCCAACCCGTGGTTTTCCCTAGATCTGCACCTACAGATTTGGCTTTACGTTGCATCAGATAAATTTCACGGCTGGACTGTTCAACTTGAGGCTGTTTTAAACCGCCGACATTGTCGTATTCAGTATCAATGCCCCATTCATCATAGAATTTTTGTGGATTGACGCTACCACTTTCACCTTCATGACTTAAGTATTCGGCAGTATCAAAACCGATCCCGCCTGCTCCGATAATGGCAACACGCTGACCAACCGGCTTACGCTCTTTTAAGGCTTCCAGATAGCTCAGCACCTTGGGATGATCAATGCCTGGAATATCGAGCTGACGTGGTGTCACTCCAGTCGCCACCACAATATCGTCAAATTCTGCTGTCATTAACTGCTCAAAGGTCGCAGTATGGTTCAGCTTGAGCTTAATGCGTGGCTGTAATTCAATCTGACGCTTGAAATAGCGAATGGTTTCATGAAATTCTTCTTTGCCCGGAATGGTTTTGGCAATATTAAACTGACCACCGATCTGATGCGAAGCTTCAAAAATGGTAACGTGATGACCACGGCCTGCTGCATAAATTGCAAAGCTTAAGCCTGCAGGCCCCCCCCCAATTACTGCGATATTTTTTGCTGTCGATGCTTCTTTAAAGATTAGCTCGGTTTCATAACAGGCACGTGGATTCACCAGACAAGTGGCTATTTTCATCGAGAAAATATGATCCAGACAGGCCTGATTACAGCCAATGCAGGTATTGATTTCATCACTGCGGCCCTGCTCGGCTTTTACCACAAACTCAGCATCCGCCAGCATTGGACGCGCCATCGACACCATATCGGCATGACCGGATGCCAGCACATACTCCGCCATTTCTGGCGTATTGATGCGGTTGGAGGTAATTAAAGGAACTTCAACCGAGCCTTTCAGTTTTTCTGTGACCCAACTAAAGGCCGCACGAGGCACTTTGGTGGCAATGGTCGGAATACGTGCTTCATGCCAACCGATTCCGGTATTAATAATTGTGGCACCTGCTTTTTCAATTTCCTGTGCCAGCTGAATGACTTCTTCCAGGGTTGAACCGCCTTCCACCAGATCCAGCATAGATAAACGGTAAATAATAATAAAATTTTCACCCACACTTTGACGAGTACGACGTACGATTTCAATCGGAAAACGGATCCGGTTTTCATAGCTACCGCCCCACTCATCATCGCGATGGTTGGTACGTGCGGCAATAAACTCATTGATCAAATAACCTTCTGAACCCATGATTTCCACGCCATCATAACCTGCATACTGGGCCAGACGCGCACAATTGGCAAAATCATCAATGGTCTGCTGCACTTCAGCAGATGTCAGGGCATGCGGCTTCACCGGGTTAATCGGCGCCTGAATCGCTGAAGGTGCAACATTTTCAGCTTGGTAAGAATAGCGCCCGGTATGCAGAATTTGCATGGCGATCTTGCCCCCGGCCTCATGCACCGCTTGAGTAATCACCTTGTGTTTTTCGGCTTCTTCGATACTGTCTAATTTAGAGCCGCCCTGAAAGGTTACCCCATGATCGTTCGGTGAAATTCCACCGGTAACAATCAATGCGACGCCACCTTTGGCACGTTCAGCATAAAATGCCGCCATCCGTTCATAACCGCCCGGCGCTTCTTCTAACCCGATATGCATTGACCCCATCAGCACCCGGTTTTTCAAGGTAGTAAAGCCCAAATCAAGCGGGGCAAGTAAATGCGGATATTTAGACATTTTGACTCCTTAGCGTGCTTTTCGCTGGCTTTTTTATATCAGCCAATGTAAAACTGTCCATCATTCATCGGCTTTTATGCAACTTGTTGCATTAACTTATAATTCAGAATTGATTTTTATGCAACATGTTGCATAATAAATCCCGAGTCACTTTTCTTGAGACGCTTATGTCTTTATCACATGTTCTATTGACCAGTTTACTGGAAAAACCAAGTACAGGCAGTGAGTTAGGACGCCGCTTTGACCGTTCGATGGGCTTTTTCTGGAATGCCACCCATCAGCAGATTTATCGCGAACTGAATGCCATGTTACAAAAAGGCTGGATCTCGACTGTTGAAGATGAAGATAGCGTCTCACGCAAAAAAACCTATCAGGTAGAAGCCCCGGGTCGTGAGGAACTGGCCAACTGGATGCTACAACAAAGTCCTCCGGCACAGCTACGCGAGGAATTGATGGTGCGCCTGCGTGCTGAAGCACAGCTCGGTAGCAATACGATCCTGCCAGAGCTGGAACGCCATCTGGAATTGCACCGGGAAAAGCTGAATATTTACCAAAAAATTTTCGCCAAAGATTTTTCAGCCACTGACGATCAGAATCGTACCCGTTATATTCATAAAATGATTTTGCAGCTTGGTATTGATCAGGAACAAGGCTGGATTAACTGGCTCGAGATCATGATTCCAAAATTAAAACAATTAAATGCCACAGCTTTAGGCAACTCCACAGAATAATAAGGATTAGCGCTATGCCCTATTACCCCATGCCCGATGGTGAAAAACTCTATGTACGTGAATATGGCCAAGGTCAACCGGTGCTGGTGTTGTCTGGCCTGGGGATGTTGAGCTGGCAATGGGCTGCTTTTCTTTACCCGCATCGGCATCAATTCCGATTTATCATTCCAGAATGGCGCGGCTTTGGTGCTTCGAGTCATTGCAATATCCCGAACATGGATGCTATTTCCAGTCACTGGCTAGATATACAGTCGCTGCTGCAGCAGCTCAATCTGGATAAAGTCATCGTGATTGCCTACTCCATGGGCGCAACCATCGCCATGCATGGCATGCACTATGCGGACTTTGCCGAACATATTACCGCCTACCTGCATATTGACCAGACCCCGAAAATCCCGGTCGATGAAAGCTGGGGCTATGGTCTATTTGGTGAGCATCATCCTGTCTTTATTTCTATTCTGACTCAAATTTCAGCGCTATTGGCGCAGCAGCAGGAAGTGAAGTACATTAAAGATCTGGATCATAATACCCGCCGTCAGCTTGCCAAACTTTGGCTAGAATTTATTGGCCTGCAAAATAATAATAAATACAGCCTGAAAGCTTGTGAATGGATTCTGAATCAGCCACGTTTACAAAGCCTGTTATTGCCTTCGAACCGGGTCGACTATATGGCCTGGTATATCAATAATTATCTCTACCATCAGGAGGATTACCGCTCAGCGATTCAAAAGCTGCAATGTCCTGTGACCTTCCTGAGTGGTGCACAATCCAAACTTTATCCTGTCGAAGGTCAAACCCTAATCGCTCAAAGTATTCCTCATGCCAAACAAGTACGTTTTGAAAAATCCGGGCATACTCCGCTGCTGACTGAACCGGTTAAATTCGGCAAGGAGATCGCGGCATTTCTGCAAGCGAATGCCAAGCATGGCCATTCGGCAGCTTAAAGGAGCAAGAACAAGATGAAAAAACTGGTGGTCTTTTCTGGCGCGGGCATGAGTGCTGAAAGTGGCATCAATACCTTTCGTGACAGTGATGGCTTATGGGAACAGCATCGGGTTGAAGATGTCGCAACATCAGCTGCCTGGCGACGTGATCCGGCTTTGGTGCAGCGTTTTTATAATGAACGCCGTAAAAATATTCTGAGCGCCCAGCCCAATGCTGCACATCAACTGATTGCTGAACTGGAAGACCACTTTGATGTACACGTCATTACCCAAAATATTGATGATCTGCATGAACGGGCTGGCAGCTCCAACGTCATTCATCTGCATGGCAATATCCGCTTGGCAAAGAGTTCAGGACCTACGGCGCAATACACCACGGAGTTTTATCCAATTGAAGGAGCTGCACTGGATTTGGATACGCATTTCTGCCGCAAAGGCTATCCGCTACGTCCACATGTCGTCTGGTTTGGCGAAGCGGTGCCTGCCTATGAAGAGGCACAGGACTGTGTACAGGATGCCGAGTTGTTTATTGTGATTGGCACCAGTCTGCAAGTCTATCCGGTGGCTGGTTTGATTCATGCAATTCCACCGCACTGTACCGCTTACTATATCGACCCTAAAGCTGATCAGCAGCCCTTACCAGCGCAATTTGAAAAAATTGCCATGACTGCGACACAAGGGATGTGCTATCTCCAAGAGAAACGCTTGCATGAGAGAATTTAAAGCACAAAAATACAATCACAGCATTGACACAACGCAACAATAATTTTTTAATCCACTTATTGTTGCGTATATGGAATGAATAGATGCTGACGGATCTGGATGATTTTTACTGTTTTGCCCAAGTCGTTGAACACGGCGGTTTTAGTGCAGCAGAACGTGCGACTGATATTCCCAAATCTAAACTGAGCCGCCGGGTTCACAATCTGGAAGAGCGACTGGGTGTCCGTCTGATTCAACGCAGCTCACGGCATTTTGCTGTCACAGATATTGGCATGAACATCTACCGCCATGCCCAGGTCATGCTCAGCGCTGCCCAAGCCGCACATGATCTGGTGGATCATCTCAGTACCGAACCACGTGGAACCATCAAACTGAGCTTACCGGTTTCTATTGCGCAAAATGAAATGGCACGAATTCTGCCCGCTTTCCTGAAACAGTATCCCGAGATTAAAGTACAGATGATGGTGACCAACCGCCGTGTCGATATTATCAATGAAGGTTTTGATATTGCGCTACGCGTACGTTCCAGCCTGGACGATGACCCCAATCTGGTGATCCGTCAGTTTGACCAGATTGAGCAGCATCTGTTTGCCAGCCAAGGCTATCTAAATGAATTGGGTGATCTCAAAACTCCCGAACAGTTGGCCGAACATAAAATTCTCAGTATGGCCGAGGAACATACCGAACAGCACCTGATTCTGCATAACAACGCACAGGAACAAAAGAAAATCCGCGTATCCCCTTCTGTCCTCGGTTCTGATTTGAGCATGTTGGCGCAACTTTCTGCTTCTGGCTGTGGTATTACCCTGCTGCCAGATAATGTGGTACAGCAATATGTCGAACGTGGAGAACTGGTTCGCGTATTACCAGAATGGAAAGCAGCTCACGGGATTTTTCATATGGTCTATCCATCACGCCGAGGGCTGCTGCCTGCGGTTCGGGTACTGATTGATTATCTGGTGGAACATTTACACCATGCTTAAATTCATGTGGACAGTCTATTTTCCATAAAAAAGGCTCATCCACCAGGGATGAGCCATTCAGAGTCACTACAGCATTAAAAACCAATCAAATTTCTCTGGAGGAGATAGATTAAAGATAAAGGTGTGGCTCTTCTCGGTATTCAGTCATCAAGCCTAACTGATAACTCAACCACCAAGAAACGCTTCATACAACGTTAGATTTAATTTTAGAGAATGAATCTCATTTTCACCACTACAGCCCGTATTATTATGTATGTCTTTGACAACAGTTATGTACATTCACTTACATAAAAAAAAGCATCTATATTCTGAATACAGATGCTGTTTACTTTATAAATAACTGAATAAATTAAATTTCAGGATAAGATCCGGTACCTTCTGGCCAAGGAGATAACAGCTCAAAGCCAGTATCGGTCACATAAACCATATGTTCCCATTGTGCAGAAAGTGATTGATCGGCGGTGACCACAGTCCAGCCATCTTTGAGTTCTTTTACGCGGGCTTTTCCTAGATTCACCATCGGTTCAATAGTAAAGACCATACCTTTTTTCAGGATCAGTCCCTGACCCGGTTGACCATAGTGCAAAATATTGGGCTGTTCATGATACACCTTACCGATACCATGACCACAGTATTCGCGCACAATGCTATAACCTTCACGGTGCGCCACAGACTGAATGGCATAACCGATATCACCTAAGGTCGCACCCGGTTTGACCGCATGAATACCCGCCACCATAGCTTCATAGGTGGTTTCTACCAGTTTTTTAGCCGCTGCTGAAGGTGTGCCGACATAATACATGCGGCTGGTATCACCAAAGTAGCCATCTTTAATAATGGCAACATCAATATTGATAATATCGCCATCTTTTAACAGCGTATTCGGTGATGGAATCCCATGACAGACCACTTCATTCGGTGAAATACAGGTGGTTTTGGTGTAGCCATAATAACCAATATTAGCAGGCGTTACTTTCAGCGTGTTAACAATAAAGTCATTACAAATATCATCCAGATATTCAGTCGTGACTCCCGGCTTCACATGCTCCCCAATCATCGCCAGAACCTCAGCAGCCAGACGGCCTGATATACGAAGTTTTTCGATATCTTGTTCAGTTTTAAGCGTAATCGTAGAAGCTCTCATGTGCTTGTCCTCAATATGAATAAATGAATTATAGTCCTTTTTCACTGACAATGGGGTACTTGTCTTTTTGCTGTTCTGTTTGAACAGCTGCTCCGCAGATGAAACTGATGATATTCTGCGCAAGCAGTCCACGGGCCAGTTTGGGTTTTTTACTGCTCTTAACCCTACTAAAAGTTTAATTATTAATAAATTTCAATTATATATTTCTACCAAAATTTGAATGCTTGGTTTTATGAGCATATAGTTCCATAAAATCAAGGCCTTCAGCCATAAATAAATTCCCAAAAATAGTCCATATCTACTAAAATCACTTTCTTTTGTTCTATTGATCTCCCTCTATGACAAGTCTCCGTACTCGGGATATTGTTGCTTTGGGTTTTATGACCTTTGCACTCTTTATTGGTGCCGGCAACATTATCTTTCCACCGATTGTGGCTCAACAAGCTGGTGAGCACGTATGGTTAGCTGCCTTAGGTTTTCTTATTACAGCAGTTGGTCTACCTGTCATCACCATTGTGGCGCTGTCACGTGTTGAAGGTTCCATTCAGATCCTGAGCTCTCCTCTGGGTAAAGCAGCCAGTTTATTATTAACTGTTGCCTGTTATCTGGCCGTTGGTCCTTTATTTGCAACCCCACGTACTGCCACTGTTTCTTATGAAATTGGTTTCTCTTCATATTTTGGTACAGCTCCAAGCAGCCTGCTGATCTATAGCGTGATTTACTTTGCTGTGGTGACTGTGGTTTCTCTTTATCCAAATAAAATTTTGGATACTGTGGGTTACTTCCTGTCTCCATTGAAAATTATTTCGCTGATTATTCTGGGTTTAGCCGCAGTCTTGATTCCTGCCAGCAATCCACCTGCTGCGGTTGGCAATTATGTAACTAGTCCTGTAACTGAAGGCGTGGTCAATGGCTATCTGACCATGGATACTTTAGGTGCTCTGGTCTTCGGTATCGTGATTGTTCGTGCCATCACCTCGCGTGGTGTAACTGACCGAAAGTTGATCACCAAGTATGCAGTGAATGCAGCCATTATCTCTGGTATTGGTCTGACACTGGTCTATCTCAGCCTGTTTAAACTGGGTCTGGGTAGTCATGAAATTGCGCCAAATGCGGCCAATGGTGCGATTATTCTACATGCTTATGTACAACATGCCTTTGGTGATATGGGGGCCTATTTCTTAGCCATCATGATCTTTATCGCCTGTATGGTCACTGCAATTGGCTTGACCTGTGCCTGTGCTGACTATTTTTCATCGATTACCAAGATTCCGTATAAAGTATTTGTCTTTATTCTGGTTGGTTTTTCGCTGGTGATTTCCAACCTGGGCCTAACCAAACTGATTGCCTTCTCTGTGCCTGTGATGAGTGCCATTTATCCACCTGCCATTGCAGTGATCCTGCTGAGCTTCTGTGGACATTACTTTAAAAAGCCTGCACAAGTCGTTGCACCGACTACATTGGTGGCCTTTATCTTTGGTGTTTTTGATGGTTTAAAAGTCGCGGGTTTTGAACTACCGGCAGTACTACAACATTTACCGTTATCTGAACAAAATATGGCGTGGCTTATTCCAGCCCTGGTTGTTCTTGTGATTTCAGCTGTGATTGACCGTATTCGAAACTAATCTTTCGATGCAGTGTCAATAAATCGGATTTTTACCCAAAATACGATTTAAGCCTAATCAATACGTGTCATGTTTTACCCAAACAGACATTTATTGGTTCAATCTACTCTGAAATAACCTCCATATCCGCTGATCAGCATGCGATTTAAAGTCTTTCACAAAAGCCCAGACGCGTATTTAACTTAACCCAAAGACTAAAACTTATTACAATATTTTTTATTTTCAGATACTTATAATAATACTCATACACTATTAAACTTCTATAGCATCCTTTATACATCTGCTTACACTCTCTTGATTCTATCTCTCCTATTCTGGCGTAATATTTGCTCTTTCTAGAGGTGAAACCCATTTTCAGGAGATGCACTGTCTGCAAGTCGCAATGCTTTAGACTTAAAAAATAGCCCTGCCAAGACTATTTTTCGGTTCTACGACTAAAGATGCTAAATTTAGTGCTTGAAGTCAGACAATGCTCTTGAAAAGCTTTATGTTTCACAGTACAACTGTATATTCAATTCTGACTAAAAGGCTCAGTTTTGGATAGCGAATAATATTAATAACGGGAGGGATGGAGATGTTATCAGTACATTTCAATAAGCAAGTCTTCATTGACGCTCTTAAAGCCAATTCTGACTTAGTGGTATTTCTCAGCACCACGCTAGCACTCATGGTGACTTTAATCGCGCATTGTGCCATTCAGGGCAACTTAAAAGCTGAATACATCGTCTATGCGCTGTTCGCCTCAGCAGCATTTTGTCTCTGGGTGGTCATCGACCAGAAATATCGTTAATCAACAGTCGTGTTGAACCATCAGGATAAATTGGCCATTCATCCTGATGGTCGAAAAGAATAAAAATAAGCTGTACTTCAAACTTTATATTTCAATCACCATAAAATGCTAGAACAGCCCCTGCAGCGCTCCCCAAAGTAAAATTCCTGTGCCTCCCAGTTCAGCCAGAATCAATCCAAACATCGCTACGGTCATCAGCACACCCGGTAACTGAAATTTGCCCAGTTGGTGCGGTTTCCTAAACTGATTGGTGGTGTCTTTTAATAGGCCATGTAAGATATAAGCTGCAATTGAAAAGCTGAAAAATGCCAGATTTAATCCTACACAAATTAAATTGATCCATTCTGAAAGCTGTGAATAATAGGCCAAGACTGCCAGAATCAGTGCTGCTGGCGCATAGAGCAAACTGCTACGATGGGCAATATCGACATAATAATGTGCCCGTGATTGCGGTGATTTGCGAATTTCCAGATATTTCCATACCCCAGTCAACATTCCTACCCACAAGAAAATTCCGCTAAACAATACGGCAAGTTTGACTGCCAGACTTAACTCCATTGGCTGCATATCGTTAATTCCATTCCTTTTATTATTTGACTTTTTAGTCATATTTTCATCCAGTTTCTACCCAAAAATCATGTACATTGGAACTTAATGAAAATTCCTATAAAGATAGTGTAACGCATGTCAGAATTTGAAACATTGACCATCACGTGCAAGGATGGCTATCAATTAACTGCACGTTTTTATGCCAGTCAAAACCAAAATGCTTATCCGGTCTTAGTCTGCCCCGCGACAGGAATTACCTCCCAGTTTTATCACAGCTTCAACTTATGGCTCCAAGCCCAGGGCTATGCCGTTTTATGCTTTGATTTTCGCGGGATTGGCAAGTCACTCTATGGGCCATTAAAACAATCGACAGCCAGTATTGTGCAATGGGGTCAGCTCGATATTCCTGCTGCCATTGATGCATTGCTTGAACAAACCCAGGCAGAAAAAGTCATTCTGCTCGGCCATAGTGCTGGCGGACAATTACTGGGCGTGGTTCCTAACCATGCCAAAGTAGTAAAAGTGGTGGCGATTTCCAGCTCTACAGGTCATGTCAAAGGCCTCAAAGGAAGAACAAGAATTTTGGCGCCCTTGATGTTTGATGTAATTTTCCCACTGGCGCGGCATACTTTGGGCTACGGACCGACCAGTAAAATTGGCATGGGTGAAGACCTGCCTAAAGAAGTTGCCCGCGAATGGGCACAATTCTGTAGCAAGCCTGGTTATGTGATGAATGCGGTCGGTCAGAAAATTGCTAAAAAAGACAATCATCATGAGCAGATTACCTGCCCATTTACAGTGCTATGGAGTTCAGATGATGAGATTGCTACAGAAGCCAATGTAAAAGATCTGATCCGCTTATATCCAAATGCCAAAACCAGCTATAAAGTACTGGAACCTGCCGTTTTTGGCCATCAGTCGATTGGTCATATGTTAATGTTTAAACGCAGTCACCAAAACCTATGGCCGGTGATTGAGCAACAGTTAGCAGTCTAAATAAGATTTAAATAGTTATTTACATCTTGATGTGTTCTAATACACTTAGTATGAGATGAGCCTCTTACAGTATGTGCCTTAGATGTGCATACGACTAGCCCCTAACCATGGGGCTTTTTAATGTCTGTATGATGTTAAAGCCGTATTAACCTTTAACCGAAAAATGCAATGATGCTCTGAATCACCACGGCATTCACGATATCAATAAAAAATGCACCACACAGCGGTACGATCAAAAAGGCTTTATGGGATGGACCATAGCTATTGGTGACCGCCTGAATATTGGCAATCGCAGTCGGTGTTGCTCCCATGCCAAAACCACAATGCCCTGCTACCAATACTGCTGCATCGTAATTTTTTCCCATAATCCTAAAGGTCACAATTGCGGTAAATAAAATCAATACCGCTGTCTGCGCAAACAAAATGGTAATGAGCGGGCCTGCCAAATCGGCCAGTAACCAGAGTTGCAGTGATAGTAAAGCCATAGATAAATACAGGGATAATGACGCATTTCCGAATACATCAATGGCACGGTCGAAAATATCGACTTTCAGTACATGCTCTAGGAAGTTACGTACAATCACCCCTGTCCCTAAAGCCCAGACAAAGGTCGGTAGTTCAAACCATCTTCCCTGACTGATCTCTGTCATTTCATTCGCAACAAATATACATAGTGCAAACATCCCCAAAGTCGACACTGCATTACTGGCTGTAATCAACCGGGTTTTCTTTGGATATTCGAAGGGTGCGGTGTTGATGCTAGTATCGAGTTGTTGTTCATTGGTCTCTTGCGCTACTGTCTCTGCCAACTGATTTCGTTTAATCAAGAATTTGGCAACCGGACCACCCACAAGCCCACCAATAACCAAACCAAAAGTAGCACTTGCCATTCCGAGGACAATTGCCCCCTGTATTCCATATTGAGTTTCAAGCACTTCACCCCAAGCACCGGCAGTACCATGTCCACCCGTTAAGGTAACAGAACCGACAATCAGACCAATCAATGGATCAAGCCCAAGTGCTGTGGCTAAACTCATGCCAACCGCATTTTGTACAACTACAAATAGAATGACACAGACCAGAAAGATCAGCAGTGATTTCCCACCTTCTTTGAGCTTGGTAAAGTCTGCACTTAAACCAACAGAGGTAAAGAACATCAGCATCAGAATGGTTTGAATTTCTGAGTCAAATGTGGCACTGATATTAAAAAATTTATAGAGAATAAAAGCTGTAATCGCTGCGATTAGACCGCCGATTACAGGCTCAGGTAAGTTATAGTTTCTAAAGAAGCTAATTTTACTAACAAGATACCGCCCAATAAAAAGAAAAAATACTGCAATCACCAAGGTGCCAAAGGCATCGATTTCATAATTCATAACATTCCCTATTAGCTTTATTTTCATACAGTTTTAGGAAAACAGTATGAAAAATCAATTTTAGAAATGTTATGCAAGTTATTGTTTCTAGTAATTGTTTAATTTATGTCCTGAATAGAGACAATTAATGTGATGGAATATCATAGATCCAATTGCAAGCTTGCTGATCTGTGGTGGTTTCACAGACATAGTAATCGTGATCCCAAGCATCTTGATGGAAGATTTCTTTTTTATGGTAAGTCACGTGTTTTCCATTTTCGACACAGACGAAGCTGTCACCTTGGTCTTTAACTTGGGTTCCGTTAAGGAAACCACCGATACAGAGATAGCGGGATTGTTTAAACATTCAATGTACTCATCATACGATTCATAAAATTATCATAATTTCCAACTTGATATTTCCAAAACCTATCATTCTCAATATCATCAATGAATTGGATAGGATCAACAGTATTATTTTCTTTTTCCATATCAAATAAACCATCTACTATAAAATTTATGAAATCAGTGTTTCCGTTTAAAGATATAATTACTTCATCCATAGATATTTTTAGATGCTTATCAAAATATTGGTGATCGAACTCTAAGGTCGTATCAATAATCCATGAGTGAATTTTGACATCTTCGATATTTTCAAAGTGTTGATTTAAAAACTCATCTCTAACGTGAGTTACTTTTTTCGAAAGTTGATAAGCCGCCTTACTCAAAGTAAAGTTTCGATATTCATAAATTTCTTGGATACTACTTTTAATATATGTTGACTTAACTTCTGCTACGATCACATGGTTTTCGTATATGGCAATAAGATCAATTTCACCAATCTCTCTATCTAAAGGCTGATATTGGCAAAACACTCGAAATCCAGCATTCTTAAATTTTTCAGCCAAATTTAACTCAATATTATCTGTTTCAGTTCTTAGCTCTGAACGATTTTTATGTAATTTACGAACATAATTAATCATAGCTGTATTTAAATTTTGATATGCTGTAAGCCATGGAAACTGAAAAATAAAATCATCTATCTTATAAAATGGTTTTTGTTGAAATGTTGAATCATCAACTTCATCATATAAATCACAACTCCAAAAATTTAGAATCTGATCCATTTTCTTTTTTTTGATAGTATTTGAACTTCCTTTTATCCATGATGACATTCTTTTGATTTTATCTTCAAGTTTAGCAAATGTGAAAGGCATTCTATTTTCACCTATCACAAAACCATGAATAGTCAGCTGTGTTAAGGCATGTAAATTATTTGCTGAATGAGGCAATAAGCTCATAAATTTTTCAATATGATCTTTTAAATAATGTGCTTGTGATAACGTCATGGTAATCATTGTTTCATAAACATCAAGTTTTTGATTACCAATATTGAATTCAGTAATACCATATACTTGAGCTAACTGCTCTTGAATACCTAATGCTTTTGATAGTGCAATAGCATTTGCTTCTAGATTTTCACCTGTATTTATAATGCTGTATTTAGCATCAGAATTTAGTAATTTTTCAGTACCAATACCTAGCCAATAGTTTATTAATAATGAATTTTTCTCTGACCAATAATCTTTTTCCTCTTGTGTATTTACATAAATCAATTCTGAATTTTTCAATTCATAATTTACTTGATTATCAAAGCTAAACGACTCTAATACATTTCTTTTATAATTAATAATCTCAATTTTTATAGCTACAAGCTTTTTATACAATTCATACTGCTCTTTAAGAAGCAGAGTCATACCATCTCCAATTAAGAAAGGCATTAGTTTGATTTTTAGTGCCAAAGCTATAGATTGATCAGTTAATTTTTTAGTATTTTTTCTACTAGTTTTAACGATCTCATCAAAAGCTTTCCAAACAGTTTCTGGTGAATTTTTTTCAATTTTATCAAATTGATATGGTAAATATTCAAAGTATTCCTGACTTGGAATCAAATATTCATAAGCATATAAACTTCCAAAAGCCATAGCCGTAATTTGACCAATACTCAGCCTGTTTTTTATATCTTCATAAATTTCTAATCGATGCTTATATTGTAATTGTAAATGCTCTACCGTTTGGAAAAAAATAGATAATATTTCATTGTTAAGGTCTTGTTCAATTTCCTTTAGTATGTGCCATGAATGATGATCAGAATGAAGGATTATGCCAGAATGACGTACCGCCAAAATAAAACTTTGCACATCTAATTTTAAATAATTTAGGCAGATATACTTATCAACAAAATTAAAACGAATATATTGGCTTAATGCGAGAATATAATTTTTACTTTTGACATCATCAATTGTTAAAAGTCTAATAAAACTTGATTGCCAAAACATATCAAATTTATTTTTAAAACTTCCACTTTTAGGTTGAGAACTTTTATATAAGAGATCTTGTACAATTTTTTCTTTTGCAATTTGAGAACCAAACTCTGATACAAGTGATTCAAATTTATTTTCGTAATAATTCTGCATAAAAAAATAAGGGCTGATTTATCAGCCCTTATCTTAAACTACTTATTGCTTAATTTTCAAAGTAAATCATAGATTTACTCCTGCGCTCGGGAAAAGCCTTTCGGCTTTTCTCCTCCTCGCTCATTAAGCTAATTGAGCAGCAGCAATTTTCTTAGTATCGATGTCTTTAGCAGCATCTGTATACTCGCTCATCTTGTCGAAGTTCAAGTATTGATAGATGTCAGCAGACATGCTGTCGATTTGAGCAGCGTACTGTTGGTATTCTTCTGGAGAA
>CANQWW010000052.1 GCA_947627655.1 uncultured Acinetobacter sp.
TCTGACAAATTGCGATGATGCAAATACAAAAAAGGTGAAATGATGAATATGCTTCGTAAAACGGTATGTGCCATAACAATTGGTGCGGCTACACTGGCGCCTGTCATGAGTACGACTGTATTTGCCGCAACACCTGCAACAGAGCAGCAAGCGACGAACAGTCTGGTGAAGCAGCTTAGCCATATTCAGAGCTTGAGTGCTAATTTTGAGCAGACTACAAAAGTAACCAATGCGAAGCCTGTTCAAAAGAAAGGCTTAAGCGCTCAACATATGAATCAGACCTTTAAAGGGGTGATGAACGTAGAGCGTCCAGGTAAGTTCTATTGGGAAACCACAGCACCTTCTAAGCAAACGATTGTGACTTCCGGTAAGACAGTCTGGATTTATGATCCGGATTTACAGCAGGCGGTACGTCAAAGCATGGATGAGCAGGTGGCCAATACTCCAGCGCTCTTGTTGTCTGGTAATACCAGTCAGATTATGCAGGCTTACCGGGTCACTCAACCAAACAAGGCCAAAACCTATTACAAGCTCTATCCAAAAAATAAGGAAGGTGCTTTTGAAAGCCTAACCATCAGTTTTGGTGCCAATAAAGCCCCAAGTTTGATGATCTTGCAGGATTCACTGGGTCAAACCACCTATATTAACTTTAGTAATGTTAAAGTGAATCCGAGTATTCCGGCTTCGACCTTTAACTTCGCCCCTCCAAAAGGGACTGATATTATCGACCAGTAATGGGGTTGAAATATCCTTGAAAGCAGTCCTCTCAGGCACTGTTGTCCCATAGTTGAGGTGATGAGGTTAAAGCTACGCGAGTGTGGCAGGGATGCCACACATTACCCATCACGACAGGATGTCGTGTATGGGGAATAAGAGACTTTTGCCTACTTTGGGTCTTTCCAAAGTAGGGTTTTGCCTACACAAAGCCATCGAAACTTTTAAATAAAAGATGAGGCTGTGTAATATTTAACTCTAAATATAAATAAATTTCATGTGGTTAAATAAATATCTCATTGCTTTTATTATTTCATACAAGCCTAGTTGAAATTGTGGGGCAGGGCAGCAGTGCTCTCTCAGGCTGCTTTTTTTATCTCCTGTGTTTGCAGAACATATGCAAGAGGATGCAGGTGACTTCAAGGATCAATCTTTTCATCCACAGTTGGACTTTGTGTGGCTGCACTTTTGTATAGTGTTTCAACCCCTCGACTAAAGCTGTAGGATTTCAGAATGAAGATGCAACAATTTAACTCCTTACTGATAGCCAGTCTGATCGGTCTCAGTCTAGGTGGGCTGTGGGGGTGCCAGCCGCAAGAACAAGCGAATTCGGCTGAAATACACCAGCATAAGCAGGACGCCATTCCTTTGATCCAGGCGAAAACGGTCGCTGTGCAAGGTGCCAGGAATTTGTCCTGTGCTAAAGAAGGTTGTACCCGGTTTGATCTGCAAGGTATTCACAGTAATGTGTCCTGGATTGATCATTATTTTCAGGAGCGTTTGCAACGCGCTGAACCGGTTGCCTTTCAGCCTCAAGATGACCAGCAGGCTGCTGCGCCGGAACTGCATCATCTGGAACAGCGTTCGATGCAGGTCAGTTTTCTTGGGCAACGTTATGACTTGGCCACTTTTGTAATCAAAAGCTACAGTTTTAAAACCGGTGCTGAACATGGCATGTTACATACCGAATATGTCAATCTGGATCTGAGTCAGAAAAAGCGTATTGCGCTGGATGATATTCTAAAAAGTGGCGTAGAGCAGCAGTTGCTCGATACCGTGTATGCATCCAATCTGGTCTGGCTCAATAGCCATGGCATATTAAAAGAACAGTTAAAACTCAGTGATAATTTTTATTTCGGGGCCGATGGTCTGGTCCTGGTCTATCCAGTCGATGAACTGGCCGATTACAGCGTTGGGATGCCAGAACTGAAAATACCTTATTCCGAGTTGGTGCAGCTGGTCAAGCCGGAATATTTGAGCATGCTGGCGGTGACAAAGCCTTAAATATTGTGCTAATAAAGCGCAGCGCTGCACCGGGTTACTGTATTTTTTGACGTTAAAAGCTTACACTATAGCCAGTTTTTTTCTTCATTAAAGATTGGCTATGATCGACCCGAAATTACTCAGAAATAATATTGAGGCTGTAAATTTAGCCTTGGCAAAACGTGGTGTTCAACTGAATGTCGAAGAGTGGGCATCTCTGGAAGCTCGCCGTAAAGAAATTCAGTCCAAAACTGAATCGCTACAAGCTGAACGTAATGCGGGTGCCAAACAAGTTGGTCAAATCAAAAAAGCCGGCGGTGATGCGTCTGAAATCATGGCGCGCATGTCTGCCATTGGTGATGAAATTAAAGCAGCAGAAGCAGCCCTGAATGAACTGCAAGCTGAACTTGAAGAAAAATCATTCATGATTCCGAACCTGCCAGATGAATCTGTTCCTGAAGGTAAGGATGAAAATGACAACGTAGAAATCCTGACTTGGGGTACACCACGTAGCTTTGATTTTGAAATCAAAGACCATACGGACCTTGGTGAAATGATGGGCGGTCTGGAGTTTGAAACCGCGACCAAATTAACCGGTTCACGTTTTAGCGTGCTGAAAGGTCCTTTAGCGCGTCTGCAACGTGCCATCACCCAGTTCATGTTAAATACTCATACTGAACAAAATGGTTATACCGAAGCGTATGTCCCTTATTTGGTCAATGCGGACTCACTACGTGGTACAGGCCAGCTGCCAAAATTTGAGGAAGACCTGTTCAAGCTGCAAGGTGAAAAAGAATTTTATCTGATTCCAACTGCGGAAGTGCCAGTTACTAACTTCGTGCGTGATGAAATCATTGATGCGGATCGTCTGCCACTGAAATATGCAGCGCATACGCCATGTTTCCGTAGTGAAGCAGGTTCTTATGGTCGTGACACCCGTGGCCTGATCCGTCAGCACCAGTTCGACAAAGTTGAAATGGTACAGATTGTTAAACCTGAAGATTCGATGCAGGCATTAGAAGATTTGACGGGCCATGCAGAAGGTATTTTACAAGCGCTTGGCCTGCCATATCGTAAAATCATCCTGTGTGGTGGTGATATGGGCTTTGGTGCATGCAAAACGTATGACCTTGAAGTTTGGGTGCCGAGCCAGAATACCTATCGTGAAATTTCATCTTGCTCCAACATGGGTGATTTCCAGGCGCGTCGTATGAAAGCACGTTACCGTGCCGACCAGAAGAAAACTGAATTCGTACATACCTTAAATGGTTCAGGTCTGGCTGTCGGACGTACTTTACTTGCGGTAATGGAAAACTATCAGCGTGCTGATGGTTCGATCGAGATTCCAGAAGTACTGCGTCCATACATGGGTGGTGCCACTTACATCGACTAAAGGTCGGTGTAGGCACCAAAATGTGCACGAAAATTGCTTAAGACAGTCAGATTTAATTTTTAGAGGCTTTGTGTGGATATTTTTCCAATCTCGTTAAAGTTGCAGCAGCAACCTTGTCTGATTGTTGGTGGTGGACATATTGCATACCGCAAGGCTGTGCTGCTGCAGAAAGCAGGGGCGATCATTTCGGTGGTTGCACCTGAAATCGAAGCAGGTCTGCTTGAGCTGATTCAGGCGACCTCCGGTCAGTATGTTCAGGCACCTTTCAGTTCTGAAATATTATTACGTGCCTACCGCCTGGTGATTGCAGCAACCGATGATGCTGAAGTCAACCGTCAGGTCTTTGTCGCTTGTGAGGCGGAAAATGTGCTGGTGAATAGTGTCGATGATCCACCGCACTGCCGTTTCATGGTGCCAGCAATTATCGATCGTTCACCGCTGGTGATTTCGGTGGCCAGCAACGGTACTTCGCCAGTACTGTCACGTCAGATTCGTACCCAGCTCGAAACCACTATTCCACATGGTATGGGCGAGTTAGCGAAGTTTTCGGGCAAATGGCGCAGTGCGGTTAAAGCCAAAATCGTCAATCCAGATGAGCGTCGTATCTTCTGGGAAGATCTGTACGCCAGTCCGCTGAAAGAACAGGTATTTAACGATAACCTGGCTGAAGCAGACCGTCTGATTGAACAAGCCTTAAATGAATGGCAACAGCCAAAAGGCGAAGTCTATCTGGTGGGGGCTGGCCCGGGTGATCCTGAACTGCTGACATTAAAAGCTTTACGCTTGATGCAGCAGGCTGATGTGGTGATCTATGACCGTCTGGTGTCAGCGCCAATCATGGAGCTGTGCCGTCGTGATGCTGAAAAGATCTATGTGGGTAAGGCGCGCTCTAATCATGCCGTACCACAAGACGGCATTAATGCCTTGCTGGTGAAATATGCCAGTGAAGGCAAGCGGGTTTGTCGCTTAAAAGGTGGTGATCCGTTTATCTTTGGGCGTGGTGGTGAAGAAATCCAGGAGCTTTTCGCTGCAGGCGTACCGTTTCAGGTGGTGCCCGGGATTACCGCTGCATCCGGCTGTTCTGCTTATGCCGGTATTCCGTTAACCCATCGAGACTATGCACAAAGTGTACGTTTCCTGACTGGTCATTTAAAAGAAGGTTCACCCGAGCTGCCTTGGAATGAATTGGTCTATGAAAATCAAACCTTGGTGTTGTATATGGGCTTGGTTGGACTGGAAAAAATCTGTCAGCAATTGATTGCACATGGTCAGCGTCCAGATATGCCAGTGGCCTTAGTGTCCAAAGGCACCACACCAGAGCAAAAAGTGGTGGTCGGAACGCTCCTGGATATTGCATCGAAAGTGTCGGAGCACCATATTCAGGCACCGACTTTGACCATTATTGGTGAAGTGGTGCGCTTGCGTGAACAACTTCAATGGAATGAGCGAGGATAAGCGAAGCACTGCTTCGCCCGAGCGCAAGACGTAGGGCTGAGCCTGAAGTAAAGAGGATAAGCGAAGCACTGCTTCACCCGAGCGCAAGACGTAGGGCTTAAGCCTAAAGCCTTTTCATTTCATTCGGTCAGAATCGCTAGGCAAATATTTTTTAAACTCCCAAAGTAGAGAAAAGCTGTGATCCATGTTGTTTTATATGAACCGGAAATTCCATCCAATACAGGCAATATTATTCGCCTGTGTGCCAATACTGGAGCACAGTTACATCTCGTCAAGCCACTTGGTTTTGAACTGGATGACAAAAAGTTAAAACGCGCCGGTCTGGACTATCACGAATATGCACGTCTGCAAATCTGGGAAAATATTGAAGCGTGTCTGGCAGATTTAGCGACGAAAGGGGTCGGTGTGGATGCGGTTTATCCATTAACCACCAAAGGTTTTGAAACGCCACATACTTCAGACCTGAACCGTCCGGTGGCCTTGTTAATGGGGCCAGAAACACGTGGTCTGCCTGAGCATGTACGTATGATGTTCCCGAAAGAACACTGGATTCGTCTACCGATGGCAGAGAATTCCCGTAGTCTGAATCTGTCTAATGCCACAGCAGTCATTGTCTATGAAGCTTGGCGTCAACAGGGTTTTCAAGCACTTTAAGCTCATCATTTTTTCAGTTTAATTAGCTGCCTACGGGTGGCTTTTTTTATATCCGTCTCTTCCTGATGAAGAATTTGGTCTTTTCAACAATTTTCGGTATAACTGGGGAGCGTAGAAATAAATAGGATCATATTTTGAAAAAAGCATGGATTATGGCCAGTTGCAGCGCTTTACTTATGATGAGTGTCAGTAGTCAGGCAGCAGAAGCCGAGTCGCTGGCAGTCGCTCAGACTGATGCGGTTCAACCGCTTAGCCCGGAAGAAGTTCGTCAGGGTCTGGCAGACATGCAGCAGCGTTTGGATCAGCGTATCGAAGCTTGGGGTAAAACCTTGGGGCGAGATGATTTTGAATGGACATGGCGTGGGCGGGTACTGAACCAGAAAAAGCGTCAGGAAGTCTGTAATATTTTCCAGGGCATCGTAAATGAAACCTATCAGCGTGCCTTGCAGAATAAAACCCGTTTAAGCTCGGCAGATCAGGCGGTACTGAATGACCGTAATGTATTTATCGAACGGCTCGGCTACAAGAATAACCAGGTGGATACCCGAATGGGCTTTAGTTGTCGTTTACATTAAGAACGATTAAAAACAGGAAAATATTTTTAATAAAAAAGGCGCCATAGGCGCCTTTTTAAAGTTTGAACGATTTAGAAAATTATTCAAATTCATTGTGTTGTGGAGCAGGGTGCTTAAAGCCCTTGGTTTTGTAACCTAAATACAGGATACCGAACATCGCCCACCACAAACCATATTTCAGAGCAGTTTCTTCGATTTCTAACCACATCGCAAAAATACTGATGAAGCCTAGAAGTGGAATGACCACAAAGCTGAAAATGTCTTTCGCCGTTTTGGTGCGGCCGTCACGGAGTGCATAACGTGAAATCACCGACAGGTTGACGAAAGTAAATGCAGTCAAGGCACCGAAGCTGATCATTGAAATCACGATATCGAGATCCATGAAGCCAGCAGTCAAGGCAACAGCACCAACAATCATGATGTTATATGAAGGTGTAAAGTTGCGTGGGCTAATATGACCAAAGATTTTCTTGTTGATCACGCCATCACGACCCATAACATACATCAGACGCGATACACCTGCGTGTGCAGAAATACCAGATGCCATTACCGTAATAATTGCAAAAGCAAGTACGTAAGACTGGAACAGTGAACCACCTACCAGAAGCAGGATTTCTGGCTGAGTCTCAGCAATATTCTTGAAATAAGAACCCGGTGTAGACGGGAAGTACAGTTGCATGAAGTATGTGCTGACAATGAAGATAATCCCGGCAATTAAAGCGGTTAAGAAAATCGCTTTAGGCAAGGTTTTTTCAGTGTCTTTGGTCTCTTCCGCTAGCGAGCTGAGAGAGTCAAAACCGGTAAATGAGAAGCACAGTAAGGTTGCACCGGTAATCAGGGCACCGACTGATGTCAATTCATTCCAGAAAGGCTCAAGGCTCCATAACTGATAACGCTGTTCAGCTGTAATTGGGCCATCGGCGTTGAAGCCGGCTTGTAGCTTGGTATAGACCATCCATGTAAAAACCGCGATCACCAATAACTGTACGAATACAATCATACTGTTAAAGTTCGCCACGAAGCGTGCACCGCGCAGGTTTACACCGGTCATGAAGGCAGTCAGGACCACAACCCATACCCAGTGATTTACAGAAGGAAAGAGTGCTTCAAGATAAATCACAGCAAGGATGATATTCACCATCGGTGATAACAGGTAGTCTAACCAAGAAGACCAACCCACCATGAAACCAAGATTTGGGTGAATCGATTTTTGAGCATAGGTATACGCTGAACCCGAAGAAGGGTAGCGGCGAATCATGTGACCATAGCTGATCGAGGTAAACAAAATTGCAATGAGGGCAATGATGTAAGAAGTAGGAACATGCAAATGACTTTCTTCTGATACTAGGCCAAAAGTATCAAATAACGTCATTGGTTGAATATAAGCTAAACCAATAATAATGATGTGCCAGAGTCCTAGCGTTTTTTGCAGTTTAGCTGCCGATTGAGTCCCAGAGAAATTTGTCAACGGCGTTATCCTCTTAATCGTTGATCAAGGATCAGTCATATTTAATAAGGATCGTTTGAGACGAACGATCCCCCCTACAAATTAAGCAAAAGCGCGCCAATCTACTCCAGAATGAACATTTTTGCTAGCAATTTTTTTGAGATATTTACAGCATGAAATATGCCAAAGTGGTCATAATTTACCGGCATATGTTCGTGCAAGATAAAAGCCCGATGTTTAAAAAAACATCAGGCTTCGAATTTTCGCTATATTGGCTTATTTTTCAGGATTTACCAAGCTTTTTTTAAGATAGATTTCAAATCTTCCAGGGTTGCTTCTTTCGGGTTGTAAATGATGGAACCATCATTTAAAGCTTTCTCGGCAACCTCATCCAATTGCGTTTCAGAAACCTTGCCGGTTTCACGTAACGTACGGGGTAGTTTAGTCAGCGCAAAGAGACGGTCACGCATGGCCAGAATGCTGTTAATGGCTTTGTCAGCGCGTAAATGACCTGGAGTTTGTGCATATACATCCGGACCAGCCAGTGGTAATAACAAATCTGCGATCTTGTCACCATTGACCTCTTTGTTATATTCCAGCACATAAGGCAGGAACAGGTTCATGCACAGTCCATGGGGCAGATGTGCCACCGCGCCTAGGGCATGGCCGAGGGAATGGACGAGACCGACCATGGAATTGGAGAATGCAATTCCTGCCATTGTGGAGGCTTGTGCCAGTTCCAGACGGCCGTGTGCATCAGTTGGGTTATCCAGTACCTTGAACAGATTCTCACTGACTTTTTTTACTGCTGCCGTCGCATAGGCATCGGAAATCGGGTTGGCTGCCATGCAGGTATACGCTTCAACTGCATGGGTCATCGCATCCATCGCGGTCATTGCGGTCAGGTGCGGCGGCAAGGTCTGGGTCATGCGTGGATCCAGAATTGCAGCATGCGGCATCAGATAATAGGAGGCGAACGGCATTTTCACATTTTTTTCAGTATCTGAAACGACCGCAACCATGGTGACCTCCGAACCGGTACCTGAAGTGGTTGGAATCACGAAAAACGGTTTTAATGGTTTTGGCAGGTTATGTGCACCAGAATAGATGAGCAGGTCATCACCGCCTTCAGAGACCAGAATATTTGTGGCTTTCGAAGTATCAATCACGGAGCCGCCACCCACGGCAATAATGGCATCACAGTGATTTTCACGATACAAATGTGCAGCTTTACGTACAGTTTCCAGGCTTGAATCAGGAGGAACATCATCAAAGATGGCTGCAATTTCAGCATCTGCTGATTCAAAAGCTGCTTCAATCGGCACCAAGAGCTTGTTGGCACGTACGCCTTTATCAGTAATGATGAGCGGACGTTTAGCTCCCAGAGTAGCCAGCTCAAAAGGAATATGTTCTAAGGCAGCATGACCAGCAATGACTTTGACCGGACAGAAAAATTCATAATAAGGCTTGGCCATGTTAAACACTCCGTTTTAAATATGATTGAGCAACTTTTAAATAGATCGAACCTGCTCCAGTTATTTTTTCTTTCAGGCTCAAATTGCTTGGATATTCTTTTACTGCCAATTGTGCCAAAAGTTTAGGCAAAATCAGGGATTCCATTTTATTCAGGCAACGTACCAGGCGAATTGCATAAGAAATATCGCCATCGGCAATCATGCGGTCATTGGCAAAAGCCTGTGAAGTACTTTCCTGAAAAGAGAACACCAGAAAGGCATGATGTAAGTGCTTGAAGGTAATCGTGAGATCAGGCGCACGGTCCATAGACTGCACCAGCTCGAGTTGCTTGTCTTCCGTCACCCGGGCAATAAATGCCGGGCCATTCGGAAAGACTTTCATGGAAAGGCTGAAATGTGCCGGAAACTGGGCAACTTCCTGTTTAATTTCCTCATCGACCTGACTTGCCATCACCAAACCACGGCCAATCACATCCATCATGAGTTTGACATAGGCTTGTTGCAAAGCAGGTTTAACGGATTTTGTTGCAATCACGTGATGATCCCTACCTGGAATATTATTGGTTTAGAGTAATTACTCTAATTTATTTATTATTAAAATGCAAAGACTTTATCTTTGCTCTACACTCACGTCTTTAAAGTAACCGCTGTTTTTTAAAGTTTCAATGATCTCGAGACACAAGTCTTCAAATTTCGGTGGGTTTTCCACTAAATCATGAATTCGTACCATTTCCAGTCCTGCATAGCCGCACGGATTAATGGTATGGAAGCCAGTCAAATCACAATCAATGTTCAGCGCAAGACCATGATAGCTGCGTCCTTTACGAATTTTAAAGCCCAGTGAACCGATTTTTCGTTCATTAACATAGACGCCTGGTGCATCCGGCTTGGCATAGGCTTCAATGCCATATTTTTTCAGTAGCTCAATCATCAGGTTTTCGGCATAGGACACCAGGGTACGTACATTCCAGCCTAAACGGTTCAGGTCAAACATAAAATAGGCGACAAGCTGCCCTGGACCATGCCAGGTCACTTGACCACCACGATCCGTCTGAATCACTGGAATATGGCTGGGAATCAAGATATGTTCCGGTTTACCGGCCTGACCTTGGGTTAGTACATCATGATGCTGCAAAATCCACAATTCATCCGGGGTGTGTTCATCACGGTTTTCTGTCAGGCTTTTCATTTCCAGAAAACGCTCTTCATAGGGGGTCAGGTCATTATATTGACGGATAATCAAAGCAGGTTTTTGAACCGCATCAGTCACAGGGCGTGTCCTTAGCAAAGTGAATCATACAATGGATCATTATAATGATTTCATAAGCGGATAGGGTGCTATCCAGTTAAATTGATCAGGATAAATAGATGGGCATAAAAAAACACGCCAGTCAGCGTGTTTTTATACCGAAGCAGTTTGATCTTAAAGTGCAGTCTTGATCAGCGGGCAGGCTGCCAAGTCGGCATAGATGGCATGCACTTGTTCAACTTCTTCAAAACGAAGCTGTGCAGTAATGGAATGATATTTACCGGTACGTGAAGGTGTTACCGTCATGCTGTTGGTGTCAAAGTCAGGAAAATGCTTGACAATAATATCATGCACAGCCTGATGCAGTTCTGCACCAGCCAGACCAATCAGCTTGATAGGATAGTCCATCGGGAACACCCAAAGATGTTCTTGTAATTCGCGTGATGGCAGGCGATTTGTCATGTCGGTCATAGCGGACACCTCTTGATGAAAAATACCTGCAAGTTGCAGGTATTTTGGTCTATGTATTACTGGTTCATATTATGGGGGAGTTTCCCGCATATTCAAGCCAGAATGATCCGATGAAGCGCTTAGTCATTCTCAAGGAATGAACGTAAGTGCTCGGAACGTGAAGGATGACGAAGTTTGCGCAAGGCTTTGGCTTCAATCTGACGGATACGTTCACGAGTTACGTCAAACTGTTTACCAACTTCTTCCAGTGTGTGGTCTGTTGGCATGTCGATACCGAAACGCATTTTCAGGACTTTTGCTTCACGTTCAGTCAGGTTTTCCAGGACTTCGCGTGTTGCTTCCTTTAGACCTTCAGAGGTAGCTGCATCCACAGGAGAAGTGATGTTGCTGTCCTCAATGAAGTCACCCAGATGCGAATCTTCATCATCACCGATTGGCGTTTCCATCGAAATCGGTTCTTTGGCAATTTTCAGTACTTTACGGACTTTGACTTCGTCCATTTCCAGACGTTCGCCGAGTTCTTCCGGCGTCGGTTCACGCCCCATTTCCTGTAGCAATTGACGTGATACACGGTTGATCTTGTTAATGGTTTCGATCATGTGTACCGGAATACGAATGGTACGTGCCTGATCCGCAATCGAACGGGTAATGGCCTGACGAATCCACCAGGTTGCATAAGTCGAGAACTTGTAACCACGACGGTATTCGAACTTGTCTACGGCTTTCATCAGACCGATGTTACCTTCCTGAATCAGATCCAGGAACTGTAAGCCACGGTTGGTATATTTCTTGGCAATCGAAATTACCAGACGTAAGTTTGCTTCAACCATTTCTTTCTTGGCACGGCGCGCTTTCGCTTCACCCACCGCCATACGTTTGGCAATGTCTTTGATGTCACGCACTTTCAGACCAAGATCGCTTTCGATGTCAGCAATCTTTTGCTGGAAGGCCAGAATGTCTGGACGAACTTTTTCCAGATAGCCTTTTTGATCAGCAGCTGCTTTCGCGATCTGTTCTTCTAGCCAAGCCGGATTAGATTCTTGTCCCGGGAAGCTGGTACGGAACTGGGTACGGTCCATACGGCCACGACGTACTGCATAACGCATGATTTCGCGTTCTGCGCCACGGATCTGGTCATGGGTGCCACGAATCATTTCTGAAATAATATCAAATAGACGCGGGGTAAATTTGAACATCATAAATACGGTCGCCAGCGCCTGAAGAGCTTCTTCGCCTTCTTTGCTGTTACGGCCGTGTTTTTCTAACACGACTTTGGTATTTTCCCAAGCCTTGGCCAGTTCAGTGAAACGGGCTTTGGCAATTTCAGGGTCTGGACCAGAATCCGCCTCAGACTCATCCTCAGTTTCCGCTTCTTCCTCTTCGTCATCGTCCAGTTTTACATCTTTGGTCGATTTTTTCGAAGTGGTTTCATCTTCAGCAATAACCGCTTCTTCTAGAACTTCAGGAATTTCTTCATCAGATTCAGGGTCTAAATAGCCTGATAACATATCGGCAAGACGGCGTTCGCCTGTTTCATACTCTTTGTATTCTTGAAGTACAACTTCTACCGCATTGGGCCAGTAAGCAATGGAATGCAGAACGTCACGAATCCCTTCTTCAATACGTTTTGCAATGCTGATTTCGCCTTCACGCGTTAACAGTTCAACAGTTCCCATTTCACGCATATACATACGTACTGGGTCAGTTGTACGGCCGGGTTCATTTTCTACAGAGGCCAGTACTGCAGCAGCTTCTTCTTCTGCAACTTCGTCGGCAGCTTCTGTGGTGCCCTCGAACATCGTATCATCAGATTCAGGCGCGCGATCATGCACCGGAATACCGACGTCATTCAGCATTTGAATGATGTCTTCAATCTGTTCGCTTTCTGTGATTGAGTCCGGGAGATGATCGTTAACCTCAGCGAAAGTTAGGTAACCTTGTTCTTTGCCTCGGCTAATCAGAGCCGCTACTTGCGAAGTAGGGGAAGTCATATCGCTCATCTTTGCTCACTCTTCGTTGAATCTGTGACATTATTAAACCGTGCAAGCGTTGCACAGTTCATGGTATTAAATTTTATCAATAGCTTAGCTATTTCATCAGTATAGAAAGCAGGTCATGCTCACTGACAAAACAATAAAAATTTACATTCATGAATTTAAGGTGGGGATGAATTTGTTGTTTTCAAGTTCAGCCCGTACGTGTTCCGTTTGTGACAGTGTTTCAAACAGTCACAAAACAAAAGGACGCAGGGTGGATTATATCATGTCACAATTTAAACAAAGAAAAAAGCCCTGTTTTAAAATTTAAAATGTTAAAAAAACAGATAAAACTTGACAAGTTTTTTAAGGCAAGATAAATAGCGCTCAGGACCCTTTACATTTTTCACAATGAGGTAGTTTTAGTGTCTTCTACAGATTTTGAACTAGATGATAACTACGGTGATGATGATGTTAATTTCGATGAGGCTTCCAGCAAGATCACTGCAAAAGAGTCGTTGGAAAAACGTCGCCTGATTGACGACCTGTTATCCCAGCGCCGCCTTGATCGCGAACTCAAAGATTTTGACTATGACTTCGACGATGATGACGATTTCGATGACGAAGATGATTGAATTCGGATTTAGCCTGGCCTGAATAAATGCTATGCTAGTCCTTTCAAAATTTCTAAGTTTGGATAATAGATGAGTGCTTTAGATTTAGACCTGTTGAGTGACTATCTGGATGGCGACCAAAATGAGTATGGTCTGGATTTCGCAGCAACTCATGGTTTCCTCTGCGCGATTGCTGTAGGACCGCAGTTTGACAAATGGTTGGATGAGCTGTTTGACAACAATCAGAAAAAAGTACCGGCTGAAATCATAAGCCAGGTCAAAGCATGGCTGGAATCTATCCGTCAAAGTTTAGCCAATGAAGAAGGCATCACATTCCCGTTTGAAATTGAGGAAGCGGATACCGAATCCAGTCTTGGTGACTGGAGTGTCGGCTTTGTCGATGCCATGTTCCTGAATGAAGAAGCATGGTTCACGGAAGAGTTTGAAGAGCAGTTGGTAGATTTAACCTTACCAATTATGGTCTTCAGTGGAATTGACGAAGAAGATCCACAAATGGAAACTTTCCGTCGCAATGGTCAGTTGATGGACGAGCTGGCAGAAGAAATTCCAGAGAACCTGAACGAATTGTACCTGATGTATCACACACCAGAATAAGATTCTGAACATTGAAAAAAGCACCCTCGGGTGCTTTTTTTATGCGAATGAGTTTATTGTGGATTGGCTCTTTAAGCTGCTACTAGGCCTGAATGGCTTGTAAAGTATTTTTACTGAACCAGCCCAAGCATAGCACCAGCACAAGCTATTGGCGGGCAAGTGAGATCAGCACGATTAACAACCACAGATCGGGCGCTAAGCTTTTTCGCAGGCTATTCAGCACAATTTCTCATTCTTCCGAAATAGAGAACAAAGCCACAGAGATGATTAGACTGAGCAATACACTCATGCCCAGACAGCCTTAAGTCAGCTGCTTTTTTTTCTGTATAGCTGGGCAAACATTGCTGGTCGTGTTTAGCGAGTAAGGACAGAAAACCAGTGCGTTTTTAATTTATGTATCTTATTCAATATTCAGCAAGGGGGATTCGGATAAATAGCATGAATGTCACATGATACTTCGGTGTATGCAGTGACATTCAATCATACAGTTTTAAGCGTGTTTCTTGGCAAGTTTATCCAGGCTGTAGCGGGCGTAGCCATGGTAAGCAATATGAAACAGCGCAGCGTGTAACGCAATCAGGGCTGCCACAATGAAAGAATTGGGTCCTCGACCGGTATAGTTCAGTCTCCTGAAAATTTCTTCGCTATATGGATGCAGCCAGATCATGACGAACAGAAAGATAAATCCCAAGGTCATGGCAATAACGGTAGAGCCCCAGACCAAAGTATTTTTTTCCTTGGAGTTTGGTACACAGAATTCTTTATGCACAAAATGCCGGGCGCTCAAGAATGCAGATGCAATCAAGGCAGGAATCAAGATAATCGCACCTAAATTTAAGAAGTAGGCCAGCGAGCCGACCACGACCAGCAAGGCAAGATAAATGGCGGCAAAATATTTAAGATAATGCGACATTGCTCCAACCTCCTTTGAACCTTCTGAGTTCAGGATGGACGATTTTTACGCTGGTGTCTACGGTACAGTACCCAACCGATAATAATGATTACAATTGCGATAATGATGTAACTGACCTGGCTAAAAATCTGCTGCATCATGTCCTGGTTTTCACCAAAATAAAAGCCGACACAGGCCAAAAAGGTGGTCCAGATCGCCGTCCCGAGGCTACTGTAAAACATAAATTTCCAGAAAGGCATCCGGCTCATGCCGGCAGGAATACTGATTAGAGAGCGTACTGCGGGTACCATACGACCGGCGAAGACAATGCGATGGCCATATTTTTCAAACCAGGTTAAGGACTTTTTCACATCTTCAGATTTAATGAACAGGTATTTGCCATAACGGTCGACAAAACGGAAAATAGCTTCATGACTGAATTTATACCCGATCCAGTACAATAAAGCTGCTGCGAGTAAGGACCCGATACAGCCGGCAATAATGACCCCGAGCAACAGCATTTGGCCTTGTGAGGCAGAATAGCCTGCTGATGGCATGATAATTTCAGAAGGAATAGGCGGAAAGACATTATCCAGAAACATGAGCAGGGCAATACCCCAATAGCCCAGCCATTCCATGATTGAAATAATCCATTCAGTAAGATTCATAAGCAGCAATAGGTTGAAAAAACTGCTTTTATCCTAAGGACTATTGCACTATGGGTAAAGTAGATAACTTCATGGCGAAAGTATATAAATTGTACGCGGCAAAGTGCATTAGCTATGGGTTACGGTATAAATATATACCCGACGCAGGAAATAGGCGCTGAACACCGGTAGGATACTCAGCAGCATAAACTGAACCGGGCCTGTATTCAGATGATAGCCAATAAAAAGTGCCAGTATGGCCCCAATAATTGTGCCTAAAACCACGATAAACAAGTGTGACTCCTGTTCGAGCTGTTCCATCATGTTCACACTATCTTGGGGTTGTGGCTGATCTTTGCGCTGAAATCGCACAATATTATCTTGATATTTTGCATAGGACTTTGCCATTTTATATTCCTTTTCACATGAAAATATATCTAATAATTAAATACTTAGGGTGGTTTGGTGGTCATTTGGTTATAGATTAGCAAGTCTTTTTTGTTTTTGAGGGAATTCTTGGTTAAAGCGTGTTGGAGTTTTTATGCCTATTGTGAAAAATGTGTAAAAAAAACCCTCAAATGAGGGTTTTTTTTACATCTTTGCTTACATTTCTTGAATTAGAGACGTTTACGTTTTGCTGCCAGAATTTGTGACTGGCGCATACGGAAGCCTTCTTTTTGCTTTTCTGTGGTTTTATCAATACAGTACACGCAAGAAACGCCATGTTCATAGCTTGGTAAGGCAACTTCTTCTGGAGTCAAAGGCCAGCCACAAGCGTGACATTTGGTATTTTGACCTTCTTCGACACCATGAGTCACAGCTGTGCGGCCGTCAAAGACAAAGCATTCACCTTCCCATAGGCTTTCTTCTGCTGGTGTTTCTTCCAGATATTTTAAAATACCACCTTTTAAGTGGTAAACCTCAGTGAAGCCTTCTTGCAGCAGAAGAGAGGTTGACTTTTCACAGCGGATCCCACCGGTACAGAACATGGCAATTTTCTTGTCCTTGTGCTGTTCCAGGTTGTTTTTCACATATTCAGGAAACTCACGGAAGGTTTCAGTTTTCGGGTCGATTGCGCCCTTGAATGTTCCAGCTTTATATTCGTAATCATTACGGGTGTCGACCAGAATTACATCATCACGGGCAATCAGCTCATTCCATTCTTTTGGATCCAGATAATGGCCGACCAGATCACGTGGCTTAACCGGCACACCTAAAGTCACGATTTCTTTTTTTAGTTTGATTTTCATTTTACGGAAGGGCTTTTCAGAGCTGTGCGACTCTTTGTATTCCATCTCGTTGAAGCCTTCATCTAGAAGGAACTGATGTACTTTGTCGATGGCTTCACGGCTACCGGCAATGGTCCCGTTAATGCCTTCACCTGCTACAATTAGAGTACCGCACAGGTTGTTGGTGTTTACCAAGTCTAAAAGACGTTGCTGCAGACCGGCAGGGTCTTGAACTTCTTTGAATTGATAAAGTGCGGCAACAACCCAACCAGTCGTCGCTTGCTGTTCTACAGGTGCAAGCTGTTCTACAGT
>CANQWW010000053.1 GCA_947627655.1 uncultured Acinetobacter sp.
ACGACCATAAATTTTAATATTCAATGTGTCCGAAAGCGCTTTAGCGGCAACTTCCCATTCGGCATTTAGTGGGCAACGGTAAATCAGAGAAACCAGCATTTCACCTTTTAGTGTCGCCAGAAAATGCACTTCAAATAAACGTGAGCCAAGTATTGGATCTGCTTTGAATGCTGCCAGCAATTGCGGCATTAAAGCATTAATACTGCGGTCAGCCACAGGGAATTCATCAATACGGATCACTTTCTTGTTATTGTTCTCATCACGCTCAAACATGGCATAGAACAGGTCATCTTCAGTATGCCAGATCCGGAATTCAGCACGCATGCGATAGTACTGTTCAGGCGACTCAAATACTTCAAGGGCAGGTGGTTGATATTCGGCAAATTGTGCGCTAATGCGTTCAACTTTGGCATCCAGTTGTTGCTGATAAGATGAGGTCATATGCAGTAAAAAAATCGCAAATATTTTGAAAGCCAAGATGGTAGCAAAAATTTGCTGCTCTGCCTAAGACTATTCAGGGAAACCAGCTTGAAAAGCAGTTAAAAAAAGCCAAACCTGCAAAGGGGAGAGATTTGGCCATAAGAGGAAAGGAATTAAAATAATTTAAGTACTAAAGCTTTTTTACAGGCCTGACATGGTCATGAGACTGGCATTGCCACCTGCAGCTGCGGTATTGATACTGATTGCACGTTCAATCACGAAACGCTCCACTGGAATCTCATAATTTCCAGAGCTTAAATGTGTGATACCTACAATTGGTCCTTGTCGTCTTGCAATACGTTGTTGTAGATCAAGCAATGTAGATGTATCGCCATGATGCAGCACAGCTTCAAAATCACTAGATTCAATATCCTTGATAACTTTAATAGCTTTCACCACACTCGCGGGCATACTTTGCAGATACTTGAGTATAAAAGTATTGTCTGCCAGTACAGCCGGGCGGCTACCTACCGATAAAATTGCCAAGATTTGCTGAATCTGATCTACATCATTGTCTGCTAGAGAGAGCACGCTTTCACGCGGCAAGATCATGTACTGATTCTCTTCACCCGTTGGACCTTGCAGGCTAAAGTTATGTCCTGTGGCAATCTGAGCGGGAGCCTTCAACGAAACTCTGGGGAAAGTCTTGTTTACCCAAGCCTTAAAGTCCTGCATCAACGGATTTTCAAGTGGTGCATTAGTAGGCTGCATTGCATAAGGCTGAGTCAGTTTCTTCTCAGACACCTGATGCATTAAACGGTAAATATACAGTGGACCACCAGCTTTCGGACCAGTCCCAGACAGGCCTTCACCACCGAAGGGCTGTACACCCACCACAGCACCGACAATATTGCGGTTGATATACAGGTTGCCAACATGCGCTTTTGAAATCACGGTTTGCATGGTTTCATCGATCCGGGTATGTAGTCCCATGGTCAGGCCATAACCTTTGCTATTAATCTGATCTAGCAGTTGTGACAGTTCACCAGCTTTATAGCTAATCAGATGCAGCACTGGACCAAAGACTTCACGCTCAAGATCATTCAAATTCGGCAGTTCAATCAAGGTCGGTGGAATAAAAGTACCTTGAGCCAGATCGGAAGCATCTTGATTAAACATCAGTTGATGAACTTTATGACCGTTATTGCGCATCTGATCAATATGTTTCTGGATATTCTGTTGAGCTTCGGCATCAATCACCGGTCCAATATCGGTTTTGAGTAGAACCGGATTGCCGACACGTAGCTGCTGCATGGCTCCTTGTAGCATCTTACGCACAGTATCTAGATTGTCTTCTTGCACACAGAGTACACGTAGGGCAGAACAGCGTTGGCCGGCACTATCAAAGGCTGAGTTAACTACATCCAATACTACCTGTTCGGTGAGTGCTGATGAATCTACAATCATGGCATTCTGACCACCAGTTTCGGCAATTAAAGTGATGCTTTCGCCAAACTGATTCAGGCGTATTGCGACAGTTTTTTGCAAAATCTTGGCGACTTCAGTGGAACCAGTAAACAGGATGCCCTGAATGCGTGAATCTTGGCTGAGTTGAGCACCAATGGTTTCACCACGACCCGGCAATAGCTGAAGGACATCCTGCGGAATACCCGCTTCCCAGAGAATCTGCACGGCTTGTGCTGCAATCAATGGAGTCTGTTCAGCCGGTTTGGCGATGACAGTATTGCCAGCAACCAGTGCTGCAGAAATTTGACCGGTAAAAATCGCTAACGGGAAATTCCATGGACTAATGCAGAGTACGGTTCCTAAAGGCTGAATATGTACATCATTAGACAGGTCCAGCATCTGGCCAGCATAGTAGCGCAGGAAGTCAATTGCTTCACGGACTTCCGCAATCGAATTGGCATAAGTTTTACCGGCTTCACGAGACAGAAGGACCATCAGTGGCAGCAAACGTTGCTGCATCAGATCAGCGGCCTTATTGAGACAGGCTGCACGTTCATCTTTTGACAAGTTGCTCCAGAAATGTTGAGCATTTATTGCCTGAGTCAGGGCAATTTCAGCCTGTTCAGTTGTTGCCTCATATACGGTGCCCACAACATCCTGATGCTGAGCCGGATTGACAATCTGTACTGGATAGCTGGTATCTAACTCTGAAAAAGCAGTACCCATCGCCGCAGCCTGAAATTGGCTACTCGCCAAGTCTGTCGCAACTTCATTTAAGGCTTGCAGGTCTGCGTCATTAGCCAGATCTAATCCGGACGAATTTGATCGTAAGGTACCGTATAAATCTTTTGGATAAGGGAGTTGCGGATGTTTAGCACCTAAGGCATTTTCCTGTTGAGCTGCTTTTAAAATGGTTTGACGCGGATTCTCAATCAGGTCTTCGACTTTTAAATTCTTGTCAGCAATTCGATTGACGAAAGAAGTATTCGCACCATTTTCCAACAGGCGACGGACCAAATAGGCCAGTAGGGTTTCATGGTTACCGACCGGTGCATAGATCCGGCAAGGAATACCAAGCTTTCCAGCAGCTTTATCACCCACCACATTTTCATACAGTGGTTCACCCATGCCATGCAGACACTGGAATTCGTATTGACCGGCATAATAGCGGTCTGGATTAGCGAGCTGATAAATCATGGCAACGGTCTGCGCATTATGCGTCGCAAATTGCGGGTAAATATAGTCCGGCTCTGCCAGCAGTTTACGTGCGCAGGCAATATAGGATAGGTCAGTATGTACTTTACGGGTAAACACCGGATAATCAGACATACCTTCGATTTGAGCTTTCTTGATCTCGCTATCCCAATACGCACCTTTGACCAGACGAATCATCAGGCGTTTTTGGCTGCGTTTAGCCAGATCAATGATGTAATCCACGACATAGAAACAACGTTTCTGGTAAGCCTGAATCACAAAACCAATGCCTTTCCAGTTATCGAGTTCAGGTTCAAAACACAAGCGTTCTAAAAGCTCTAGGGAAATTTCCAGACGCTCAGTTTCTTCGGCATCAATATTCAGGCCGATATTATAGTTTTTCGCCAGAACTGCCAGATTCAGTACCTTGCTATACAGTTCATCATTCACACGATCCATTTGTGAACGTTGATAACGTGGATGCAGTGCAGACAGTTTGATAGAAATACCCGGGCCGTTATAGACATCTTTATCCGTTGAAGCCTTGCCGATGGCATGAATCGCATCTTGGTAATCTTGATAATAGCGTTCTGCATCCGGATCAGTCAGTGCTGCTTCACCGAGCATGTCATAAGAATATTGGAACCCTTTATCTTCCAGACGTTCCGCATTTTTCAGGGCTTCATCAATGGTTTCGCCAGTCACAAACTGCTCGCCCATCATGCGCATCGCGACGTCCACCGCTTTACGGATGATGCCACGGCCACTACGCGCTAAAAGACCGGTTAATAAACTCGACAAGCTTTTCTGCTGTGGAGTTTCCATCAGTTTTCCGGTTAGCATCAACCCCCAGGCTGCAGCATTCACGAACATCAGCTGGCTTTGACCGAGATGTTCTTTCCAGTTGCCTTGATTGATTTTGTCGCGGATCAGCAAGTCACGGGTTGCGGTATCCGGAATACGTAGCAAGGCTTCTGCCAGACACATCAAGGCAATTCCTTCTTGAGAAGAGAGCGAAAATTCCTGTAGCAATCCTTGTACGATACCCGCTTTACCGCCAGAGCCTTTACGCTCGCGCAGGGAGTGTGCCAGATCAAAAGCCAGGCTCTGAATTTTATCCGTCAGTTCTGAAGAAATTTCACTATGTTCCAGCAGCGTTTCCACGCACTCGGACTCGGCACGTCGCCATGCTGTATTGATGCGCTGTTCGTATTGGTTTTTATCCTTAAATTCAGCAATGTAATTCGATTGCTTCATTGCATTCGAGTGCGAATTCGGGCGTATTGTGGTGGACATAGTGACTTCCTGTACTGCGTCAATCGGTTCTTTGAGTTGAATGAGTTTTAATCTATAATCCCAAAATAATTGACGAATATCTCACTATAGTTTGTATCATTTTTAGAGAATAATTCTAATGAATAGCCCTTATTTAAGCCTTGACCGAATAGATATTCGTATCCTTGATTTGCTGCAGTCTGAATCGAAAATTTCCAATATTAAACTGGCAGAAATGGTGAATCTATCACCGACTGCGGTACTGGCTCGTGTACAGAAACTGACCAAGGAAGGATTTATTCTCGGTTATGAAGCGCGGCTCAATCCGGTCAAGCTGAGTAACGGTTTTGTGGTCTTTGTCGAAATTTTGCTGGATAAAACCACACCGAATGTGCTGGAAGAATTTTCCGAGGCAGTGCAGCATATTCCGGATATTGTGGAATGTCATATGATCAGTGGGGGCTTTGATTTTGTGGTCAAAATCCGCTGTGCCAATATGGATGAATTTCGCAAAATTTCCGGGGATATTCTGTGGCAATTGCCGGGCGTCAAAGAAACCCGCAGTTATCCGGTGATGGAAGTCATCAAGGAAACCCAGCAGATCAAGCTGAAAACTCCCAGCAAAGTCAAAGTATAAATTCAGACAAAACAAAAGGGACGTAAAGTCCCTTTTAATTTTTGGAAAGTGCGGATTATTTTTTCATTTCAGCCATTTCTTTTTGATATTCTGCTTTCGCTAGTTCAAAACGATTGATTACATCGTGACTCGGAGTTTTATCCAATAGGCTGACAATCACGATACTCAGACTAGCTAGAATGAAGCCCGGAATAATCTCGTAGAGTCCGGTATCACTCATATAGTTTTTCCAGACAATCACGGTCACAGCACCAACCAGCATGCCGACAATCGCGCCGTTGAGAGTCATACGTTTCCAGAACAGCGAGAAAATGATCAGCGGTCCAAAGGCAGCACCAAAGCCAGCCCAGGCATAGGCCACTAGACCGAGCACTTTGCTTTCTGGATTAAAGGCCAGTGCAATCGCAATCAGGGAAATAACAATCACCATGCCACGGCCGATCCAGATCAGTTCTTTTTGCGAAGCATTTTTACGTAGAAATCCTTTGTACAAATCTTCGGTCAATGTGGTTGAGCAGACCAGCAGCTGACAGCTTAAAGTACTCATGATCGCAGCCAGAATTGCGGCTAGCACTACACCAGCAATCCATGGATTAAACAGAAGCTTGGTCAATTCCATAAACACCGTTTCAGGATTCTGGTTCACGATCGCAGCCGCTGCTAACTCAGGATTTGCCGCAAAATAAGCAATCCCGATATAACCCGCCGACATTGCACCGACCAGACACAGAATCATCCAGGTCATGCCGATACGGCGTGCAGCAGGAATAGTTTTCACTGAATCTGCCGCCATAAAACGCACCAGAATATGTGGCTGTCCAAAATAGCCTAAGCCCCAAGCCAAGCTGGAAATAATGGCAACAAAACTGAGGCCTTCGAGCATATTGGAAGCATGTGGCCGAACAGTTTCAAGGAGGGCACTGACTTGCTGGGCATTATCGCCTAATGCCAGATAGGTAATAATCGGCGTAATTAACAAGGCAAAAATCATTAAGCCAGCTTGAAAGGTATCAGTCCAGCTGATCGCCAGAAAGCCGCCGATACAGACATACAGAATTGTCGCTACTGCACCGAGCCAGAGCGCCATAGTGTAGTCCCAGCCAAACAGACTTTCGAACAGGCGTGCACCTGCCACCATGCCAGAAGCACAGTAAATCGCAAAAAACACCAGAATCACAATCGCTGACAGCAAACGTAAAATTCGTTTTTTATCTGCAAAACGGCTGGTGAAATAATCCGGCAAGGTCAGGGCATTGTTCTGGTATTCGGTATGGGCACGCAGTCGGCCAGCGACCAATAACCAGTTCAGCCAGGCACCGATAATCAGGCCAATGGCAATCCAGACTTCAGACAGGCCGGACAGATAAATCGCTCCAGGTAAGCCCATCAGCAGCCAGCCACTCATGTCAGAGGCACCCGCGGAAAGTGCAGTCACGACACTGCCCAGACTGCGCCCACCCAGAATATATTCATCAAAATTGGACGTCGCCCGATAGGCGTATAAGCCGATTCCAATCATGGCAACGATATAAAACAGAAAAGTAATCAGTGTCGGGTTGAGCGCGCTCATAGGCGGAGTGTCCTTAAATTTTAAACATCATCATCCGGGATGATTTTTGAACTGCAGGTATAGGGCAGTGATTCAAACACGGTTTAAAAATTACACTCTGTAACAGTTAGGCGGTTTTTGTGTGTGCTTTATGTAATTAATGTTTTGTAAACACGAATGGGTGAGGAAAAAGACAGTTTTATCAACTCAAAAATAGCTTCATTTTGAGGTCAAAGAATGATTGTTTAAGCAATAATTGAAAGTACTCTATTTTTGTTTCTTCGTTACATAAAGATACAAAACTCACAGCAAGTATGAATTAGACATATTTTGTTGCAAATATCACTTAAAAGATTGCTATTTGTTTCTGGCTGGGCTGCGCATAGTGGCAGTACACCAGTATGGTGCATTATCGCCAAGAGTAAAAACATGGACAATATGCTTCAAATTGACTTGAACAGAATCGAACAGGATTTATTGGGTAAAAAACAGATTCCGCAGCACAGCTATTATGGGATTCATACGGTACGTGCACTGGAAAATTTTCAGATTTCTGGCTTAACTGTGGGTCAGCAAGCACACTTTATTCGTGCCTTGGCACAGGTTAAAAAAGCCTCTGCACAAACCAATCTGTATTTTCAGAAAATTTCAGAACAACAATGTACAGCCATTCAGCAAGCTTGTGATGAACTGATTCATCAGCCTGAAGCCTGGCAAGCAGCTTTTCCGCTGGATCCTTATCAGGGAGGGGCTGGTACCTCCATCAATATGAATGCCAATGAGGTCATTGCCAATCGGGCACTGGAATTACTCGGACATCACAAAGGGGATTATCACCTCCTGCATCCGAATGATCATGTGAATACTTCGCAGTCGACCAATGATGTTTATCCTACAGCATTGCGTTTAGCGACTTATACCCGTATGGATGAACTGCTCAATGTATTAAAAGCTTTAATCGATAGCTTATATAGCAAGGCACTGGAATTTCAGTATGTGATCAAGATGGGGCGTACCCAGTTACAAGATGCGGTGCCAATGACCTTGGAACAGGAATTCCGCGCTTTCGCGACGTTATTAAAAGAAGATTTGAAGCTGATTGCGCAGATGCGTCAGTTATTGCTAGAAGTCAATTTGGGAGCTACTGCGATTGGTACCGGTGTCAATACCCCATCAGGTTATGCCAAGCGTGCTGTAGCGACTTTGGCACAAATTACCGGGCTACCTTTAAAAGGTGCAGAAGATTATGTCGAAGCGACCAGTGATTGTGGCGTATTTATTATACTCTCGAGTAGCTTGAAACGTCTGGCAGTCAAACTGTCCAAGATCTGTAATGATCTGCGGCTTTTAAGTTCGGGACCACGTACCGGTCTGGCCGAAATTCGTTTGCCAGAATTGCAGGCAGGCTCTTCCATCATGCCAGCCAAAGTCAATCCAGTCATTCCAGAAGTGGTGAATCAGATTGCCTTTCGTGTGATGGGGAATGACCTGACCGTGACCATGGCCGCTGAGGCAGGGCAATTACAGTTGAATGTTATGGAACCGGTCATTGCAGTATCACTGAATGAATCAATTCAGCTGCTGACCCAAGGGATGCAAACGTTACAGCAAAAATGTATTGCCGGTATTCAGGCCAATGAGCAGAACTGTTTAAATGCGGTTATGCGTAGTATCGGCATTATTACCTTGCTGGAACCGCTATTAGGACATGCCACTTGCGATGAAATTGGTAAACAGTGCATTCGTGAAGATAAAACCGTGCCTCAAGTGGTGCTAGAGTTAGGTTTACTGAGTCAGGCGCAGTTAGATCAAATCTTTGCTTTTGAAAATCTGGTCTCCGAAGTACCGAGTGAGATCAACCAGTTGGAACAAGTATCTTGAAGTTTATAGCGTGATGAGCAACTATTTATAGGACAGTTCTGATTTTAACCATTTACCTCAAATCCTGGCTGTGGATTTGAGGTATTTTCATCTAGACTATCAAGACCTCACGATGAATTTGGGACATAGCATGTTTGATAAAATCAGCGCTTTATTTAAATCAAATAAAGTTTCGCCTGCACAGCTTTTTCTTGAAGAAAATCATATCCAATATGTAGAAGGTACGGGCTATATCGTGGATGGAATCAGCCTGAATCAGGAGTTAGGCGAACGTCTGGAATATCTCTCCAACCGTCGTATGAAAACATTTGATGATCTTAAAGAACTGTATTCTACTGCCATGATCATTAATGAAAAAATTGATCTGGAAATTGCCAATCAGCGTTTTAATCCTAGACTGGGGAATACTGAACAAAACCTGCTGCAATTTAAAGCGATTGTAAAGAAGTTGAATGACTACTATCGTAATTTTATGCGCGATAAAAAGTAGTCTGAATTAACAGTCTGCACAATTGATGATGAAAGCCTAAAAGACTGCATAAAAATAACGAAATCCGCCTAGGGCATCGTGATAGTATTGGGAACATGTTGTTTAGACTTTAAAGCTATATACATGTTCCAACAAGAAATTTCCCAACTTAATCTAAAGCAGCTCAAAGCTGGTGAGCGACGCTGGTTAGGCAACCTGCAAGGCTCATCAACCTCGTTGTTGCTTAAAGAAATTGCCAAGCAACATAAGCAACTATTTGTGATTGTGGCCCGTAATAATCAGCATCTGGCACAGCTGGAAAGTGAACTGGAATTTTTTGGTTTAAAACCCACCATATTTCCAGACTGGGAAATTTTGCCTTATGATCGTCTGTCTCCCCATCAGGACATTGTTTCTGAGCGTTTAGCCATTCTTTCCAATATGCCTCAAACCGGTGTATTGCTGTTGTCTGCTTCCACCTTGGCGCAACGGATTGCCCCGAGTTCTTGGGTGCTGGGGGAGCATTTTGATATTCAGGTGGGACAGAAGTTTGATCTGGAACAGCAGAAAAAGAAATTGGTTCAGGCCGGTTATCACCTGGTCGATACTGTTTATGACCATGGTGAGTTTGCGGTACGTGGCAGTATTATGGACATTTATGCGTCTGGTCAGGAAGCACCGATCCGGATTGACCTGTTTGATGACGAAGTCGAAACGCTAAAATTCTTTGACCCGGAAACCCAGCGTACCACCCAGACCTTGCAGCAATTTACCGTCTTGCCAGCACTCGAGTTTCCACTCAAAGAAGGCCGTACGACATTCCGTGATCGTTATGGTGAACTCTTTCCAAGCGTGAATCCTAAGAAAAACCCGCTTTATCAAGATGTCATGGAGGGGATTGCATCGCCGGGGATCGAATTTTATCTGCCCCTGTTCTTTGATGCAAAAGTGATGCAGAAAGAAAGTACTTTGGCAGCGTACTTACCAAAGAATGGCATTGTCATTACAGATCGTGGTCTGGAGGAAGCATTAAACCAATTCTGGTCGGATATCATGCGACGCTATGAAGACCGGCGTCATAATATGGATCAGCCGATTTTGCCGCCAGAGATGCTGTTTTGCCAGGCGCCTCAGGTTTTAGAGCAGCTCAATCAGTTTGGTCGCATCATTGCTTCTCAGGAAGTTTTTGATGACAAGGCCGGTGTGATTAATCTGGATACCCAAACACCGCCACGACTGCCGGTTGACCCAAAACGGGAAAAACCATTTACTGAAGTTAAAAAGTATATTGATGCAGCCAATCATCCCGTGCTGCTGGTGGCAGAAAGTGCCGGACGCCGTGAGACTTTAAAGGATGCACTGCGTCCGAGTCTGGGAGAGATCCCAACGGTTGAAGGTTTTGATGATTTTGTTGCCTCTTTGCATGCCATTGCCATTACCAGTGCGCCCTTAGAACGTGGTCTGGTGATTAGCGATCGTATCAGCGTGGTTTCTGAAAATCAGCTCTATGAACATCGCGTGGTACAGCGCCGTCGCAAGCGTCAGCAGGAAGTATCAGAAGAGTTCCTGATTCGCAGCCTGACCGAGCTGACCATTGGTGCGCCGGTGGTCCATATCGATTATGGTGTCGGGCGTTATGCCGGTTTAATTACCCTAAGCATTGACGAGCAGGATCATGAATTCCTGCAGCTAGATTATGCCGACGATGCCAAGGTCTATGTGCCGGTGACTAACCTGCATCTGATTAGCCGTTATAGCGGGGGTGATCCAGATTTAGCACCTTTACATAAACTGGGTACAGATGCCTGGAGCAAAGCCAAACGTAAGGCTTTAGAGCAGATTCATGATGTGGCCGCGGAACTTCTTGATATCCAGGCACGCCGTTCTTCTAAGCCTGGGATCAGCTTCGAGCTAGATCAAAGCCTGTATATGCAGTTTGCCAGTGGCTTTGCCTATGAAGAAACGCTGGATCAGGCCAATGCCATTGAAGCGACGCTATATGATATGCAGCAAGCCAAACCGATGGACCGATTGGTCTGTGGTGATGTTGGCTTTGGCAAGACCGAAGTGGCAATGCGTGCAGCTTTTGTGGCGGTACAAAACAGTCGTCAGGTTGCAGTTCTGGTGCCAACAACCTTGCTGGCTCAACAGCATTTCGAGTCATTTAAAGACCGATTTGCTGACTGGCCGGTCCGGATTGAAGTCCTATCCCGTTTTGGTTCTGCAAAGGCACATACCAAAGTGATCGAAGATCTGGCTGAAGGCAAGGTCGATATTGTCATTGGGACCCATAAAATCTTGCAGGAAACGATCCAGTTCAAGAATCTGGGCCTGATGATTGTCGATGAAGAGCACCGCTTTGGGGTCCGTGATAAAGAGCGGATTAAAGCCATGCGTGCCGATGTCGATATGCTGACGCTTACCGCAACTCCAATTCCGCGTACTCTGAATATGGCTTTTAGCGGCATGCGGGATCTATCGATTATTGCCACCCCACCTGCGCGCCGTCTGGCCGTGAAAACCTTTGTGCAGGAACAGACCCATGACACCATCAAAGAAGCCATTCTGCGTGAATTGTTGCGTGGTGGTCAGGTATATTTCCTGCATAATGAAGTGGATACCATTGAACGCGCCGCAGAAAGTTTACGGGAATTGGTGCCAGAAGCACGTGTGATCGTGGCGCATGGCCAGATGCGGGAGCGGGAACTGGAGCAGGTGATACAACAGTTCTATCATAAGGAATATAACGTACTGGTCTGCTCAACCATTATTGAAACCGGGATTGATGTGCCAAACGCCAATACCATTATTATTGAGCGGGCAGATAAACTGGGTCTGGCCCAGTTGCACCAGTTACGTGGTCGTGTAGGACGTTCCCATCATCAGGCTTATGCCTATCTGTTGGTGCCTTCCTTAAAATCCTTAAAAGGGGACGCGGAAAAACGTCTGGACGCGATTCAACGGGCGTCGAATCTGGGTGCAGGCTTTATGCTGGCAACCGAAGACCTGGAAATCCGTGGTGCAGGTGAACTCCTTGGTGAACAGCAAAGCGGTTCGATGCAGGCCATTGGTTATAGTTTGTATATGGAAATGCTGGAAAAAGCCACCAAAGCCATTCAAAAGGGTAAAACTCCGAATTTTGATACACCATTGTCTTTGACTGCGGAAATCAATCTGCATATGCCAGCCTTGATTCCAGATGATTATCTGGGAGATGTGCATCAGCGTCTGCTGTTTTATAAACGCATCAGTAATACCGATACTCAGGACAAGCTCGACAATATCCGTATGGAGCTGATAGACCGTTTTGGTATTCCACCACAACCGGTCAAACAGCTGTTTGCCGTGCATCAGTTGCGCTTAAAGGCAGAGCAGCTGGGCATTACCAAGATTGATATTGGTGCACAGGGTGGACATATCGAGTTCGCTCCTGATACCCCGGTCCAGGCCATGACTATTATCCAGATGATGCAAAAGCACCCGACGTATTTCCGGATGAATGGTGGTCAGCGTTTGAAAGTGATGGTGATGCTGGAAGACTATCAGAAGCGGATCCAGTTCCTGATGGATTTACTGAATAACCTGTTGAAAGAACTACATTAAAGCAAAAGGTCAGAAAGGGAATTCTGACTTTCATTTAAATCGATAAAGTATTTCAACATAAATAAAAAGAAAGTCTTGATTATTTTATGCAATTGGTTAAAGTCAGAGTTGTGACCGAGTTCATAACAAATCTTTCAAATTTGTATTTAAACACATTGCTTACAATATTCAGCTTGCACGGGATATGTTAGTATTAGCCATCATTCTAATTTTGCATCATTTATAAAGATATGTTCAGTTTGCATCCTCAACTTGCTCAAGATACGTTTTTTGTAGGCGACTTTCCGCTATCAACATGTCGTTTGATGAATGATATGCAATTTCCTTGGCTGATCCTGATTCCGCGTGTACCAGGTGTTACAGAATTATATGAACTTAGCCAGGCTGATCAGGAACAGTTTTTACGTGAGTCAAGCTGGTTATCCAGCCAGTTATCACGGGTATTCCGCGCAGACAAAATGAATGTGGCTGCATTAGGGAATATGGTTCCACAACTGCATTTTCATCATGTCGTTCGTTATCAAAACGACGTCGCATGGCCAAAACCAGTATGGGGTACGCCAGCAGTACCGTATAGTAGTGAAGTCCTTGCGCACATGCGTCAAACGCTGATGCTGGCGCTGCGTGGTCAGGGCGACATGCCATTTGACTGGCGTATGGACTAATCATCTACACTGCATCAGGCCTGTTTATCAGACAGTGCTGCAAGGAGCAACTGAATGCAACTAGACGATTGGACCCATAAGGAGCCCAAACAGTTTGAGTATTTCCATCGTCTGATGGGATATATTATGCTGTCTTTGGTGATGATCGTCTTTCATTACACCGAGCCTGATACACAGTATCAAATCTTTTTGCCATTTTTCTTTTTGGCAATTCTACTGATTCTTCCCAAGCTGTCGTACTGGTTGCTCTACCGGTATGGCAAACGCATCAAACGCAGTGTATTTTTCATCATTGATGTCCTGGTAATGGCAGTTTTGCTGTCTGCAGTCAGCCTGAATCTGGTGCTGTCTTTATTGGGCGTGGTGGCAATGCTGTATACCGCCATTAGTAACAAAGTTTCATTTCTGATGCTAGCATTGGCCAGTTTGCTTGGTGTTGCGGTTTTTTACCTCTGTAATATTTTGATTTTTGGTTTTGGTGACTATTTTCAGCCGACCAGCAGTGAACTGACTGTATTGGGCTTTATCTGTCTGGTTACTTATTTTGGCGTCGGAAATTACTATCAAGCCAAATATGCACGTTATGTGGTGCGAAAAAAAAATCATTATTATCAGCAGATGAGCCGCTATATGGAATTTGCCAACCAGATTAGCCGCTACGCACCGGTACAATTGTGGCAATCGATCATGAATGGTGAGTCTGAAGCCAAGATTGAATATAAGCGTAAAAAACTGACGGTTTTCTTTTCCGATATCCAGGGCTTTACCGAATTATCAGAAAGCCTGATTCCTGATGACTTGGCATTTTTATTAAATGATTATCTAAGTCATATGACCGAAATTGCCAGACATTATGAAGCCACCGTCGACAAGTTTATGGGCGATGCAATCCTGATTTTCTTTGGTGATCCGCATTCTGATGGGGTGGAAAAAGATGCCAAAACCTGTCTGGATATGGCGATTGCCATGCGGCAGCAAATGAAAATTTTGCGTGAGCGCTGGATGAAAATGGGCTATCCGCCTTTACATATCCGCATGGGAATTTCTACCGGTTATTGTCACGTCGGGAACTATGGCGCCAATCATCGTATGGCTTATACGATTGTGGGGCGTGATGTGAACCTGGCGGCACGTTTACAGTATGCCGCTGCAGTAGATGAAATCCTGATTTCAGAAGATACTTTTGCGCTGATTAAAGATGACTATTTATGTGTCGAGAAGCAAGCGCTGTTGTTAAAAGGTATTAAAGAACCGGTTCGTACCTGGCAAGTGATGGAAAAATACATGTCTGGCAAAGAAGGTTATCAGCGTTGGTTCGACTATGAATATAAAGGCTTTAATCTGCTTTTGAATCTGGATGAAGTACAGAATTATGAATATCCGAAGCTGGTCAATGTCCTGGAAAATATGATCAAGCGGATTCAGACACAGCAGCATTTAACCAATGATCAGGGAATGGTTAAGTTGAAGCTGGAAGATGCGGTTGGTATTTCCGAGCTAACTTCAGAATCGTCAGGGCCAGCACAGCCTTCAGTATTCACTGAAATACTGGAAAATTCTGTTTCAGTGAAAAGCGAAAATAAGCCAAGCGGAAAAGGCAGTCATCAGGCAAGTTAAAAAACGGATAATGCGACAGATAAAGATAAAAAAACCACGCCTGAGCGTGGTTTTTTGTGTCCATCACTTAGTGATTTTCTGAAGCATGGTTAATGGTATATTTCGGAATTTCAACTTCCAGATCTTCATCGACAATTTTAACCTGACAAGACAGGCGTGAATCCGGTTCCAGACCCCAGGCACGATCCAGCAGATCGGCTTCGACATCATTCATTTCTTCCAGGCTGTCAAAACCGCGACGCACGATCACATGACACGTGGTACATGCACATGACATGTCGCAGGCATGTTCAATCTTGATTCCATTTTTTAACAGGCTTTCACATAAATTGGCAGCTTGCTCAACTTCAAACTCAGCACCTTCAGGGCAAATTTGCGCATGTGGAAGAACTTTAATACGTGGCATAGTCTTTACCTTAATTTAGTTTGAGTTTGACCAGTCGTCGAGTTTAGTACCTTTGAGTGCAGCATCGATATGTTGGTTCATACGTACAGCTGCAAATGCATCACTATGTATTTTAAGCTGTTCTACTGCAGATTCAATGGCTTTGATATCTGTATCTTGCAGGGTTTGTTCAAGTCGGGCTTGAGCGGCTTGTAATTCAGTGAGCTGCTGTTCGCTTAATAAGTTCGCATCGACTTTAAGGGCCTGAACCAGTGCTTCGAGTTCACGTTGTGCTTCGACTTTGGTTTCTTGCAGGTGGCGTAAGTTTTTATCTTCTTCTGCAAACTTGTAACCTTCAAGTAATAAGCGTTCAGTATCTGCATCCGATAAACCATAAGAAGGTTTGATATCGATATGCGCCTTAACCCCGGAAGTGGTTTCTTGAGCAGAAACGGTTAGCAAGCCATCTGCATCTACCTGGAAAGTCACTTCAATACGTGCCTGACCTGCAGTCATCGGAGGAATCCCGCCTAAGACAAAGCGGCCCAAGCTGCGACAATGTTCTACCAGATCACGCTCACCTTGTACCACATGAATCAACATGGCCGTTTGACCATCCTGATAAGTAGTGAATTCCTGGCGGCGGGCGACAGGGATCGCGGTATTACGTGAAATTAGACGCTCAACCAGACCGCCCATCGTTTCCAGACCTAAGGAAAGAGGAGTCACGTCTAGCAGCAGTGAACCATCTTTACTGTTACCTATTAACTGATTCGCAGTGATCGATGCACCAATCGCAACGACTTCATCTGGGTTAATGGTACACAGCGGTTCCTGGTTAAAGACCTCACGTACTGCTTTTTGTACGGCATAGGAGCGAGTAGAGCCACCGACCAGAACGACGTTTTGAATATCATTTAGCTCTAGCTTGGCATCACGCAAGACACGCTTACAAACGCTAATAGTTTTATCCAGAGCAACCTTGATAATGTCTTCAAAAGTCGGACGGTCGAGGGTCAGGCTTTGATCAAATAGTTGTAATTCAACAGATTCGGAATCGGTGAGGGCTTCTTTAGCTTTGCGTGCAGCAGTAATAAAATGGGCATATGCTGCATCATCTAAGCTGTCAATGTTTAGCTGCTTTTTAGCCCATTTCAGAATTAGGCGATCCAGATCGTCACCACCCAATGCGGTATGACCACCTGTTGCCAGTACTTCAAATACGCCTTGCGAGAAACGCAGAATAGAAACGTCGAAAGTACCACCACCCAAGTCATAGATCACATAATTGCGATCAGTACTCAGATTGGTTTCCTGATCCAGGCCATAGGCTACTGCCGCAGCGGTTGGCTCATTCAGTAAGCGTAAAACATTCAGACCGGCAAGTTGAGCTGCATCACGGGTGGCCTGACGTTGTGCTTCATCAAAGTAAGCAGGAACCGTAATCACTGCACCATTAATTTCATTTTTTAGACTTGTTTCAGCCCGGTCTTTCAGCTGTTTTAAAATTTCTGCTGAAATCTCAACCGGCGTTTTACGGCCTTGGGCTGTTTCAAACGCTGGCATTTCATTGGTTTCACCAACCAGCTGATACGGGTGTTGAAATTTGATGTCTGCCTGTGAGCGTCCCATAAAGCGCTTTATAGAGACAATGGTATTTTTAGGATCTGTAGTCGTAAACGGCGCAGCCTCATAACCATATTGGGTGGTTTGGTCTGCATAATGAATGATAGAAGGTAGTAACACACGTCCTTGTTCATCATTAAGTACTTTGGCTTTACCTGATAGAACCGTGGCTACCAAAGAGTGGGTGGTG
>CANQWW010000054.1 GCA_947627655.1 uncultured Acinetobacter sp.
AGCGGGAGCTACAGTATTAGGCGATGGCATGTGCATAGCGTACCCTTCTTTTCACAAAGCCCTGGCGGGCTATTAAACACTCTAAATTCTTCTGTACATTGGCGCCTTATTCAATTTTGCAGTCATTTCTATCACGGCATCAAACCCGTTTTCATACGTTGAAGATAAACCTTTTCAGTTCAACATGCATGAAAAATAAAGTTTAAGTCACTGAGGAATCACATAAAAATAATGAATAAGTTTGCCTTGCAGGCATCATCATCGAATCATTTTCGCGCCAAAACAGGGAGATAAATTCAATTCATGCACCAATAAAGCAAAGAACATGCCAATTTATTCGGTAAAGACAAAAACAAGACTAATGCTAGAGATTTAGCAACAAGCGGATATAAGGGAGTAATGCCAGTCAGTTAAGCAATTGATTAACTTTTCTTTTTTAAATTTATGATGATATTTGATAGGTGGAAAAGTCATCCGCAACTGTTTGAGGCATGAGGTACATTGTACCGCAAGATTAAAAAATGATTGTTTCTGCGACAAATTTACTTATAGAAGGTGGTTGACGAGTTTTGCGGTGAGGAGCATTGCTCCGCAAGATGCCTTCCTTGCGAAGCTTCGCTTCTCATTTGGGCGAAACCAAAGTAACAAATTATCTGCAACCATTTGAATTTAAAAAGTTAAGACTCCGTCGTGAATGACTAAAAAGTTAAAGAGTCTATTTCTAAACTCCTTACCTGATCAGCATTAAATACAAGAGAGATGTTTTTATTGGGCATTTTTTGCACCAAAAACGCACACTTATCCAGATTAGAATTTTTTGGTGCGCTATTTTAGTCCATTGCTGTGGAACTGTTAATTAAAGGGATCGCTAATTTCCTGTTCTTGAGCAGGTTGGCGACCATTTGGAGGCAGCGATGGCTGCACTGGCACACGCGTTTCAGATTTTTCAACATCAACCACATTGCCCGATGCATCTCGGCGCACAATCGTGGTACTGGTGGTGTTTTGGCCCGTATCCTCTGTAGCTTGCGGCCGCGGTGCAGGTGCCGGTTCTACTTTCGGTAATGGCACATTTTTGAGACGTACCGCATACAGCGTTTGATTCGAGCTTAGCTCATCTGACCCCAGGTTATTCACATAAGGCTGATAGTCCTGAATTTGTTTTACCGCAGGCTGAACCGATGCAGGTAGATTCATGTTTAGCTCAGCAAGCGCACGTTGCGCCTCTGTCGCGGATTTATACCCCCCATACAGCAAGACATATTGTTCGGGTAAATCCTCACCAGAAAGACGCAAATAAACAAACTGATTACGGTCGGCCTGTTTTCTTAAAAAGTTTTTAATAATAATGTCGTCGGATACGCGGAACAGCTCAATCACATACTGGTTCTTTTTCTCGGTCACATACTTGCTACCCCGAAATTCCGCTTCATGATTGGCATGAACAATGGTGCGCGTGGTCAGGTTCAGCGGATGCACTTCATCATTTAATGCACCAAGATGGGTCATTGAGGCCACTTTCTCGGGTTGAATCATTAACTCGACTTCGGTTTCTGGCTGCTTCTCTGCTATCGTGACCTGTTCTGAATCGGTAATGGCCCAGAACACCAGCGCAGCAAATAGACAGCCAACCGCACTGACCAGCCAAAAATAATGCTGAATTTTTTGCCAGGGAGTGCGGAGTACTGTCATGTTCTAAAATTACCTATGCCTGATGAGCCAAAATGGCCTGTTTCATCAATTCTACATCAAAGTCACGTGTGATGATGGCCTGTCCCAGTTTCTTCAATAAAACCAGACGCAATTGACCATTCAGGACTTTTTTATCATGCGCCATATAGCCCAAGAAATCGTCTAGAGGAATTTTAGGACAAACAATCGGCAGTTTGGCACGAGAAATGATTTTTTTTGTACGTTCTACATCAGCTGCAGAGATCCAGCCCATGCGTTGTGACAGGTCTGCAGCCATCACCATACCTGTGGCTACCGCTTCGCCATGCAGCCATTCGCCATAGCCCAGATAAGACTCAATGGCATGTCCGAAGGTATGTCCCAGATTGAGCAGCGCGCGCTCACCCTGCTCTTTCTCGTCATTGGCGACAATACGGGCTTTATGCGCACAGGAGCGGTACACGGCTTCTGCCAGCAGCTGTTCATCACGCGCCAGCAGACCCTCCATATGGCTTTCCAGCCACAGCAGAAAGTCTTCATCACCCAGCAGTGCATATTTAATCACTTCTGCCAATCCGGCCGAAAGTTCACGATTGGGTAAGGTTGCAAGCTGTGACATATCTGCCAGCACCACCTGTGGCTGCTGGAAGGCACCCAGCATGTTTTTACCCAGAGGATGGTTAATCCCGGTTTTACCGCCCACACTGGAATCGACTTGAGACAGCAAAGTGGTCGGTACCTGAACAAAATATACCCCACGCTGGAAACAGGCTGAGGCAAAGCCGGCCATATCACCAACAACCCCACCGCCCAGTGCCAGGACCGTACAGTCACGGTTAAAACCCGCTTCCAGCAAGGCATCAAAAATCAGATTCAGGTGTTCAATATTTTTGTATTGCTCACCATCCGGCAAAATACAGCTTGCAACAGTTTTGCCCAGATTTTCCAGTGCAGTCTTATAATGCGCCAGATACAACGGCGCGACCGTCGCATTACTGACAATCATTACCTGTTTGCCGAGCAGATAAGGCTCCAGTAATTCCTGAGGATTCAGCTGACTACCGATAAAAATAGGATAACGACGTTCACCGAGTTCAACATATAAGGTTTGCATGATGGATAACTACTTCTTCAACTGAACTTATTTTGCGGAAGGATGAGAGTCAGGATACGCTGTGCCAAATCGCGTGCAGCGCCCTGATTGGTCTCAATGATATGATGAGCAACGTCCCGATACAATGGATCGCGGAGCGCAAGCAGCTCTTTTAGTTTCTGCTCCGGATTTTCCACTTGCAGTAAAGGCCGGTTTTTATCGCGATAAGTTCGCTGCAGCTGAATTTCAACCGGTGTATAGAGATAAACCACAATCCCGCGGTTTTTAAGATAGTCACGATTCGGCGCCTGAGTCACCGCGCCGCCACCTGTGGCCAAAACCAGTTGTGGGCGTAAGGTTAACTCATTAATCACGACAGTTTCACGTGCTCGAAATCCCGGCTCACCCTCTTTTTCAAAGATCCAGGGAATCGTCGCACCTGTTTTCCGCTCAATTTCATGATCACTGTCCAGAAATTCTCGTCCTAACAATTCTGCTAAATGCCGCCCTACTGTCGTCTTTCCCGCCCCCATCGGCCCTACCAAATAGATATTTGGTAGGGTTTCAAACTCTTTGCTTGGCAAGGAGTCACCTATTCATTTTGTTAATTTCAAATTATATTAATGATTTCTTGAAACACTGTCATTAACAATTCGTGGTGTAACAAAAATCAGCAACTCACGCTTATTGTCAGATTTAAGATCTTTACGGAATAAACGACCTAAATAAGGAATATCACCGAGGAATGGCACTTTCGTTTGCTGGTTCAGGGTTTCCTGCTCAAAAATCCCACCCAGTACCACTGTTTCGCCGTTTTCGACCAAAACATTGGTATTTAGTTGATTCTTGTTAAGATAGTATTCTCCCATTGGCGTAACCCCAGCAATACTGTCACTTGAAATATCTAATTCCATTTGCACTTTACCATCTGGGGTAATACTTGGCGTCACATCCAGTTTAAGTACAACATCCTTGAATTCTGTGGTTGCTGTGGCACTTGCACCACTCCCTTCAGTCGACTGATATGGGATTTCAAGACCAGATTCTACTGTTGCTTTTTGTTTATCAGCTGTTAATACTTTTGGTGTGGAAATCACTTCTCCATAACCATCTGCTTGCAAAGCTGAAAGCTCTAAATCCAACATAAAATCAGATAAGCTAATCAGACCAAAAGCAATACGACCTGCAGCATTCGCTACACCTAAGTCTACATTCAGGTTTTGTGGACGTTGAATATCGTAAGTATAGCCACCCAAATCACTTTCCTGCGGATCACGTAAATCCCAAAGCGTGGTATCACTGCCACCGACCAGCAGATGATTATTATTGGTAATCCCCTGTGATAGGACGCCCCATTTCACCCCCATTTCTTTGGTAAACTCGGTCGAGGCACGCACAATACGGGCTTCAACCATCACCTGTTTCACCTGCACATCCAGCAGGTCCACCATATTGCGGATTTTATCGATAAATGGCTGGGTATCATTGACGATTAAGGTATTGGTACGTGTATCAATGGAAACCGTGCCACGATGACTGAGTAGACTTTCCTTATCTTCGTTATTTGTATTATTATTTGAGCCATTATTATTTGAACTACTATTATTTGAAGCGCCTTTATTCTGCGTAATCAGCTTTTCAATATCAGCTGCCTTAGCGTAGCTCAACTGCATATACTCTGTTTGAATCGGCGCCAGTTTGACACTTTGTGCCAAGGCTTTGGCTTCTTCTTCTTCCGCCTTAATCAGTTCGGAAACGGGCGCAATCCAGATTACATTGCCATTACGGCGCTTGTCCAGATTTTTGGTTTTTAAAACAATATCCAGCGCCTGATCCCAAGGTACTTCTTTTAGACGTAAAGTAATATTGCCTTGTACACTATCAGCTGCAACCATATTGATATCGGTAAAGTCTGCGAGTAACTGCAAGACCCGGCGTACTTCAATATCCTGAAAATCTAGCGAAATTTTCTTCCCTGTATAATTCATGGCTTTAGGGCGTAATACATTTTTTTCTTCAGGACGTTTCAGACTGATCGTCAGCTTGTTATCTGTCTGATAAGCCATATATTCATAGCTATCTGAAGTCTGAATGGTGATGATGCCTGTTCCGTTCTGATTGACAGCATCTACCGTAGATACCGGTGTCGCAAAGTCATTCACATTTAAACGCCGGGTCAAATGGGTCGGGATTTTACTGCCCAAGGCACGAACAATCACTTTAGTCCCTTGCTGCTGCACATCTACCGGAATATTGCCATTTGCCAGGTCAATAACCACCTGACCTTCCCCTTTGGCACCGCGCTGGAAACCGATATTGGTAATGCCTTGCGTTGCCGCCTGCTGTGCGATGCTCACAGGTTGAGGGGCGACGGCTGAACTGGTGGAATTAATCTTTAAAATAAAGGTATTGCCTTCTACCCGAGTGGTAAAAGCGCCGGCATTGGTCAAATTCACCGTGAGGCGGGCACGCTGTGCATCCGAAGTCACCTCGACTGAACTGGCTTCTGGCGTTGCAACAGGAATGCTGCCCTGTTTCAGACTTTGTTGGGCCTGATCAAAATCAAGAATCAGGCGTGATGGCGATTCCAGCTGATAAGCTTGTGGTTGCGGTGGCAAACCGTTAAACATCACACGAATTTCGGTCCCCTGACCTGGGATCTGCATTGGTACCACCTGAGTCATTGAAACCTGTGCACTTGCTGCCTGCATCACTGCAATCGCAACTGCCCCCATAGAAAACTGACGAAATACATGATTCATTGTATGAACATCCCCAAAAATAAATTCTTTCAAACTTTTATTCATTCTTATTCCCTTTTAATTATGGCGCTGGCCCTATCAAGACCAAACTGCGAGGGCGCTCCACATAGCCATCGCGTCCATCTGGAATAATCTCAATCAAATCAATCTGGGTCGGGGTAATATCAATGACCCGTCCATGATTCAAGCCCATATAGCTGCCACGCTGCACACGCTCGACTTCCCCATCTGGCGTATGAATTAAGGCTAAAATCTGCCCAGCCTGGTTTTTGAGACTGCCCTTCATGGTTAAGGTTTCCAGCGGGTAGCTCTCTAGAGGCTGTAATTGCCGAGACAGGTTTGGATACACCCGTTTGCCGGCCATAATTTTCAGTTCAGCCGCCAGCGAACTCGGCAAGAATGGACTTTTCAGCTGGTGCGCGGCATAGTTAAAAGTTTCTACCGGTGCAAAATCTGGTGCCGGTTCAATCGGTAAAGCAGGCTGATTACGAATATTGGCCATTTGCTGGTTGACCATATCAATACGTGATTCACAGCCCGCCAGAATCAGCCCGGCAGTGAGTGCTGAAGCAATCTTGATCATCTTCATTACCGTGCCCCCTGAGTGTTTGCCGTGGTGGTATTATTCGAGCTGGTATTGCCGACATAACGATAGGTCTTGGCCTTCAAGCTATAATCAATCACCGGAATATCGGTTTTCTTTTCCTTGTTTTCAGTACCGGTAATCACAAAGTCATGTAAAGTCACGATACGAGGCAGACCAGCGATGCCACTGACAAAAGAACCAAAGGCATGATAATCCCCGGTGGCTTCCATCGAAATTGGCTGTTCAATAAAGAATTCCTGCTTCACTTCTGGCTCAAGGCGGATATTCTTAAACCTCAGGCCGGCATTGACCCCACTCAAGTTAATATCTTCAACCAGGCCCGGAATTTCGGTTTCTTTCGGCAGTTGTTCTAGCTGCTGGTTAAAACTGGCTTCCATTTCTTGTAACTGCTGTTGATATTGCTGCAAGTTACGCAATTTGGAATCCTTTTCACGAAACTCATTCAGCAAATTCTGTTCTTGCGCATTGGCCTGGGCAATCGATTCAATGGTGCCGCGGATCACTGCAAAATACGCCAGCATCAACACGATAAAAACAATAAATGCCCAACAGGTTATTTTTACAGCCAGTGGCCAGCTACCATAATTATTAGGATCTAAGGTATTAAATTGCTGGAAGAACTTCTCGACTGTCATTTTGTTTTTCGGTACAACAACGGCTTCCTGACCTAAATCATCAAATTGTTCACTCATGATTTCGCCCCCTGAGTTGCTGTAGTGGCTGATGACTGCTGCTCTGCAAGTACAGGCTGAGCAACCTGATCCAGATCCACTGTGACCGTGAATGTTCCATAAGATGCTTCAACGCGTGGAATCACCGAGCTTGGTGCTTTGTCTTTGCGTTCATCCACAGCCAGGAACGAATTCATAAAGGCATTGCGGTACCAGGATGAAGCTTCCAGATTACGTAGCAATTCTGCAACCGTATTTGGACTTGCCGCCTTGCCCTCAATGGTAAATTTATCTCCAGTACGAACAAACCTGCTGATATACATCTCACTTGGCGTGACACGGACAATTTCATCAATCAGATGTACGGCAATTGGCCGCTGGGTTTGCAGTCCCTGAATCAGCTTCATCCGCTCCACAATGGCATCACGCTGTTCCTGTAAGCCTTCTAAAGATTTGAGCTGTACATCCAAATTCTGATTGGTACTGATAATTAGCTGATTGGCCTGTTCTTGGTCCTGTAATTTGTGATCGTAATAGAACCAGCTTCCACCGGCGACAGTGACCCCAAGTAATAATGCCCCAACACAATAGGCAACAAATTCGTTATTTCTTTTCAGCCTCAGCTCATCGCGCCAAGGCAATAAATTAATTTTTGCCATTAATCAAAACTCCTCAATGCCAAACCGCATGCCACCATGAGTGAGGACGCATCATTTTCAATTTTTTTAATATCGATTTGAGGAGAAAAACCCATTTGTAAAAATGGATTGGCGATGGTGACCCGGTAGCCTAATTTTTGTTGTAACAGCTTTGCCAGACCCGGAATATTGGCATTCCCCCCTGCCAATAAAATATGATCAATCTCATTAAACTGTGAAGATGAAAAGAAGAATTGCAGTGAGCGTGCGGCCTGTTGCACCACCGCATCCAGGAACGGCTCCAGCACTTCGATGTCATAATCATCTGGCAAGGCACGGGTTTTCTTGGCACGTCCTGCTTCTTCATAAGACAGCCCATAACGGTTCTGGATTTCCTGCGTCAGCTGCTTGCCCCCAAACACCTGCTCACGCGTATAGATAATCTTGTGATTCTGCATCACGGACAAGGTGGTCATGCTATGCCCAATATCCAGAATGCCGACCGTATTGACCCCCATTGGCAAAGTGTCGGCAAATACCCGAAACGCATTTTCAATGGCAAAGCTTTCCACATCGGCAATTTTGGGGTTACCCCCCGCAATCTCGAGCACCTCGGCGCGTGCTTCGACATTCTCAATGCGAGTGGCCACCAGTAACACATTGACCCGGTTCGGATTGGCTAAGCGGTCTGCTAATACTTCAAAGTCGATACTTGCTTCATCGAGCGGGAATGGAATGTATTGTTCGGCATCTTCACGGATCTGCACTTCACGCTCATCATCGCTCATATCCGCATCCATTTCGATGGTTTTGGTAATCGCCATGGAGGTGGGAATTGCAAATGCTGCCTGAGTGGACTGGGTATTGGCCAAGTTCATAGCACGAGCCAAGGCATCGCCGACTGCATCTGGATTTAAGACGTTTTTTTCAACAACACTTCCTTCTGATAATGGGACCAAAGCATAGCTCTCGACCCAATACCGTCCGCTTTTCATAGAAAGTTCCAAAACTTTAACAGAGGTCGAGCTAATGTCGACGCCTATTAACCCCTTGTTTGGCTTACGATATAACCTGCGCACAATATTATTCCTATTATTTTTTTATCCCCAAAAATAAAGTAGCCCACTAATGCAATCGGTTTATTAATTTTATCTAGATACAATAACTCATCTAACATTATGTATATCTAAAGGATATACTGACCGCTTATTAGTTTGCCATTAGCTCTTATTAAAACTTACTTGTTATGAAAAAGCTATCTCGTTCAGGCCTTGTTCACCCATTTTTTTTGATCATTATCATAATTGTGATCTCAATTCCAATGGGTTTTTATGGCATGTATCTCTATATTGCCCCATCTTTGCCTGAAATGTCTACGCTTAAAAAAGCGCCCTTACTCAAACCTTTACAGGTTTTTAGTTCGGATCAAGAGTTGATTGCGGAGTATGGTGGCAAACTTTCTGTGCCGGTTGAATATGACCAGATTCCACCAGAATTCATCCATGCCTTTCTGGCAGCGGAAGATTCCAGCTTTTTCGAGCACAGTGGAATTAGTTTTAAAGGCTTAGGCCGTGCGGTGAGCGAAACCATCACCGGTTCAGATGTGCAAACCGGTGGCTCAACCATCACCATGCAGGTGGCCAAGAACTATTATTTGAGTCCGGAACGGACCCTAAAACGCAAGCTGACTGAAATTTTTCTGGCGCGAAAAATCGAGCAAAACCTGAGTAAAGAAGAAATTCTGACGTTATATGTCAATAAAATCTTCTTGGGTAAAAATGCTTACGGCATCGCGGCGGCAGCCAAAATTTACTATAACAAAAGCCTGGATCAACTCTCGATTGGTCAAATGGCGATGATTGCCGGGCTACCAAAAGCACCTTCTAGATACAATCCGGTGGCCAATCCAAAACGTGCCCTGGAACGTCGTAACTGGATTTTAGGGCGTATGCTGCAATTGGGTTATATCAACCAGAACCAATACCAGCAGGGAATTGCCGAACCGATTAACCTGGACATGCCGGACCGCAGTACCCGGAATAAATTTCCGTATGTCGGAGAAATGGTCCGTTCGGAGCTGATTCAGAACTTTGGTCAACAGGCGATTGATTCTGGCTACAAGGTTTATACCACCATTAATAGTCAGCGTCAGAGCTATGCCGAAGATGCAGTACGTGATGGCTTGGAAGCCTATGACCGCCGTCATGGCTGGCGCGGTGCTGAAGCACATGATCAGCCACTGGAAAAATTCCAGGCTTTTGCCAACACCTACCCTGCCCAAGTGACCCAGGTGAATCAAAACAGTTTTGAAGCCCTGATGCAGGATGGCAGTACAGTGACCGTACCGTGGTCAGGCATGTCCTGGGCGCGACGCTATCGTAGTGCCAACAGTGTCGGCGCTGCACCGAACCGTGCGGCAGAGATTGTCAAAGTTAAAGACATTGTGCGCTTACGCCCCAATAGCCAGAAAACGTCCTGGGCGCTGGTTCAGATACCGAAAGTACAAGGACAGCTGATTTCGATTAATCCGAATAATGGGGCAATTGAGGCGGTGGTGGGTGGCTATAATTTCTATCACTCGACTTTTAACCGTGCTGTTCAGGGGTGGCGTCAGCCGGGCTCGATCATTAAACCCTTTGTTTATGCACTGGCGCTGGAACGTGGCATGACACCGCATACCATGGTCAATGATGCACCGATTACCATTGGCAAATGGAGTCCGCGTAACTCGGATGGCCGTTACTTGGGCATGATTCCCCTACGCCGCGCCCTGTACCTGTCACGCAATACCGTGTCTGTACGCCTGCTACAAACCGTAGGAATTGAACGTACACGTCAGTTATTTATGGATTTTGGTCTGGAAGATAAACACATTCCGCGCAACTACACCATTGCCCTGGGCACCCCGCAAGTCTTGCCGGTTCAGATGGCGACCGGCTATGCCACTTTTGCCAATGGCGGTTATCGTATTCAGCCGCATTTTATCAGCCGGATTGAAGATGCCTATGGCAACACAATTTTTGAAGCGCAACCGGAATATGCCTGTATTCGCTGTATTAACCAGGAAGAAGAAACTATTGAATCAGCGGATGTGGTCACACCAGATGATGAAGTGATTGAGCTGACCAACCGTACTGAAGAAAATAAAGCGATCACCACCAAAGTCTCTCGTGAAAATAGTAATTATCGTCAGGCGCAGCGTATTTTAAAATCCAGCTCTGCCTATGATATGGCCAATATTTTGCGCGATGTGATTCAGCATGGTACTGGTCGTGCGGCCTTGCGGATTGGCCGGAATGATATTGGCGGTAAAACCGGAACCACCAATGATGCCAAAGATGCCTGGTTTGCCGGTTTTAATGGCAAGCTGGTCACTGTGACTTGGGTCGGCTTTGACCAGCCTACGACTTTGGGCCGTCGTGAATATGGCGGGGTCGCCGCGCTACCCATCTGGACAGATTTCATGGGGAATGCCCTCAAAGGTTCCCCTGACGCCTGGGTACGTCTGGACCGTCAAGCCAAGCCCCCTGTGAACCGTACCAAGGTGATTCATCAGGATGGACAGGAGGAACAGTATAATCATCATGCCAGCCCGCCATTGGCAGTGCCGTTGTATCGTCCAGCACCGGTAGTCACACCGAAACGCAACGAGAATGATTTTGCCGATTTACCCGGTGAAGAACTCAATGTACCGGCAGAAACGCCAAGCGGAGCACCGCAATCTGAGGAACAGCCGAAAAAGCCTGATGCACTTGAGAATCTGATTGAACAGATTCAGTAAGCTAATATAAAAAAAATCCCTCATGAGAGGGATTTTTTTTATATCTACAGCAGCCACTTTTATTTCTTCTGAAATACATAAATCTGATATTGCGCTATCAATTCAAACTGCTGTGTTTGCTCCAATGCCAGACGGCGTTCCGCTTTGGCTTTATAGGCATAGGGCGTCATCGCAATCAGGTTTTTCAGGTCAGCTTGCGGTAACGTCATTGTTGCCTCCACTTCCTGCTCACTGACCAGATCAAAAACATCCGCCAACTGCTCGACAAACTTCTGCGGCTCATGCGGTTTCACTTCTTCAAACAAGGCTTCACGCATGGCATATAAATGCTGCGGCGCTGGAGTCACCACCATCAAGTAGCCTTTCGGCTTCAGGACACGTAGAATTTCCTGTTTCGGGATCGGACTGAATAAGCTGGTACACATATCAATCGACCCATCCAGCACCGGTAAAGTCGCCCCAGTTCCTACGACCCATGTGATATTTTTATTGAGCTTGGCCGCGACCTGCACGGCATTCTTGGCAATATCTACACCGACACATTGCAGCACTTCCTGCTGCATGGCATCGGTGTAATAACCTTCTCCACAGCCGATATCGAGCAGGTTTTCAATCCGTAACTCCCGAATCTTTTGCACCACAGCCTGCTGTAAAGGCGCATAGTGACCCGCGCTTAAAAAGGCACGTCGCGCCTGTACCGACTCCGGCGTATCTCCCGGGTTTTTACTGTGTTTATGTTGAACCACATGCAAATTCACATAGCCTTGTTTTGCCACATCATAGCTATGCTGATTGTCACAGCGCCACGTGCGTTCGTTTAATTTGAGCTGCTCACGACAAACAGGACACATCAGTAGGTTCATTTTAACTCTCCAAAACAAAAAAGCCGGCATGCGCCGACTTTTTCAAATGCATTTCTTAACGCAATTTTAAAGTCATTAGACCCAAAACTACCAGCATAATTGTGATAATCCAGAAACGAATGACCACCTGGGTTTCACGCCAGCCTTTTTTCTCATAATGATGATGCAGCGGTGCCATCAGGAACACGCGCTTATTACGCATACGCAGCGAACCAATTTGCAGGAACACCGAAATGGCCTCAACCAGGAATACCCCAGCCATAATCGCAAACACGATTTCCTGACGAACCATGACTGCAATCGTACCCAGCATCGCACCCAGTGATAAAGCCCCCACATCGCCCATAAATACCTGAGCAGGATGCGCGTTAAACCACAAGAAGGCCAGACCAGCACCAATCATCGCGGCACAGATCACCACCAGCTCAGATGAATATTTTACATAGGGAATATGTAAATAATTGGCAAAACGGATATCCCCAGCCAGGTAAGCAAACACCCCTAGACCAGCAGCCACCAGCACGATCGGCATAATCGCCAAGCCATCCAGACCATCCGTCAGGTTCACCGCATTCGATGCGCCATTAATCACAAAATAAGTGAAAATAATAAAGCCAATACCAAGTGGAATCACAGAAAGCGGAATGCTGTGATCTTTAAAGAATGGAATCAGCAGATCCAGCATGTTCGCAGTGACCACCGGATTCGGTTGCTGCTGGGCAATCACATACAGCGCAATACCGGCACCGATTGAACCGACAGAGGTCCAAAAGAATTTTTTACGTGCAGGCAAGCCAGCATTGTCTTTATAACGGATTTTGATCCAGTCATCTGCCCAGCCGACAGCACCAAAGATCACCATCACCGCCAGCACGATCCAGACATAGGGGTTAGATAGATCCGCCCATAATAGAGTCGAAATCCCGATGGAGAGCAGGATCAACACCCCGCCCATGGTCGGTGTGCCCATTTTCTTGGCATGGTTTTCAGGCGCAAATGAACTCACAGCCTGACCATATTTCAGTGCTTGCAATTTACGGATCATCACCGGACCCAGCACCAGACCAATGGTCAGTGCCGTCAGGACACTCAGTAAAGCACGTAAAGTTAAATAACGAACCACCTGAAACGTGCTGTCATAGTCCGCCAGTTGTTCAAATAGCCATAACAGCATTTAGAGTTTCTCCATCAATGCAGCCATTAATGTTTCCATATGGGTAAAACGCGACCCTTTAAATAGGAATGACATCGGCTGAGGTTGATGTGTTTCAATCAAACCTATTAAAAATGCTAAGGCCTGCTCCTGATTCAGGAAAGCCTGCATTTTCTTACCATATTGCGTACTACGTGCACCTTCTTGTGCAGCTGGAGCAAATTCCCCCACAGCCACCACAAAATTAATGCCTTTGACCGATACCAGATCCCGACCGAGTTTATAATGCTCGATCGCGGCAGATGAACCCAGTTCACCGATATCACCGGTCACCATTACCCGAATGCCCTGCTGCTGCGCTAAAACTTCAGCCGCTGCACGCATCGAACTTGGATTGGCATTGTAGGTATCATCAATAAATAAAAAATCTTTGTGCGGAATAAAGTTCAAACGGCCTTTGGCCCCCACCGCCTGTTCCAGACCCGTGACAATGTCCTCCAGGCTGATACCCAGTGCTAAAGCAAAGGTCGCTGCCGCAGTCGCATTCTGTACATTATGCTCACCGGCAAATGGCAGGTTTAGCTTCTTGCTACCTTGCGGCGTATTCAGGGTGAAACTGGCGGACTGCGGATGCAGTTCTACCGCAGTCGCATAAACCTCCCCACCCTGACCAAAACTTAACGTCTTATCCGTTTTGACTGCCGCACGAATCTGTTCGGCATAATCATCGGCGGCAGGGACAATCGAGGTTTCAGAAATATGGGGATAAATTTCTGACTTGGCACGGCAAATGCCATCGCGGCCACCAAATTCACCGAGGTGCGCAGTACCGATGTTAATAATACCGGCCACATGCGGTTGTACCAGACCCGCAGTGTAATCAATTTCACCCTGATGGCTGGCGCCCAGTTCCATGACTGCATAGTGATGCTCAGGACATAACTCCAGCAGCATTACCGGCACCCCCAGATCATTGTTCAGGTTACCGCGTGTCACCAAGGTTGGCGCCAGACGCGATAGAATACTGCCCAGCATTTCCTTGGTCGTGGTCTTGCCACTGCTGCCCGTCAGCGCAATCACTTTGAGTTGCGGATTTTGTTGACGACGAAAAGCACCCAGACGACCCAGCGCCTGACGCGTATCATTTACAACCAACTGGCAAATATCAGCTTCAATCGGATGATCCACAATCGCAATCTGACAGCCATTTTCTGCCACCTGGGTGATAAAATCATGTGCATCGAAGCGCTCACCTTTCAGTGCCAGAAAGGCATCACCCGCTTCGGCATCCCGGGAATCCATCAGGATCCGTTTAATCTGGCCTTCAGGCTGTTGGTCATTCAGCCAGTAACCCTGGGTGGCTTGTTGTAATTGTTCTGCAGTCCAAGGCACGAGTGGCACGGTACTGGTGGTTGAAGTATGCATAAAATCGTCCTATTTACTGCGCCAGATAGGCTGAGTCGAGCTTACAGTGCTGCGCGTCTATGGCCGCCTGTACTTCTACGACATCATCAAACCAATGTCGCACACCATCAATTTCCTGATAGTTTTCATGGCCTTTTCCGGCAATCACGACAATATCACCCGCCTGGGCATGTTTGACGCTAAATTTGATCGCTTCACGGCGATCCTGAATTTCCTGATAGGTCTTTCCAGTAAAGTCGATGCCCTGTTGCATATCGGCAAAAATCTGCTCCGGCGCTTCGGTACGTGGATTATCCGAGGTTAAAATCGCGATATCAGAACCGTCTAGCGCAGCTTGGGTCATCAGTGGACGTTTACCACGGTCACGATCACCGCCACAGCCAAACACTGCCCAAAGCTTGTGCTTGACATGGCGTTTCAGCGTCACCAGCACCTGAGTCAAAGCATCCGGAGTATGCGCATAATCGACTACAAACAGACGTTCGCCATCACGAATCACCTGCATCCGACCGGGTGCACCTTTCAGTTCGGGCACGGAGGCAATTAAAGACGCAAGTGCAAAACCGGCCTGTTCAGCAACAATCAGACTGGCGACCAAATTTTCAATATTGAAATGCCCCAGCAGCGGACTCTGTACAGGGTAAATTCCTTGTTCAGTCACTAGTTTAAAGGTCGCACCGGAAATACTGTACTGAATATCCTGAACCTGATAATCCGCGGGTTGCGTCGTTGAATACGTCAATACGCGAGGCTGTGCCGGATTGGCGTGAGCGGCATCCAGCATGATCTGGGCATGTGCATCATCAATATTGATGATAGCAACTTTTAAACTTTCAAATTTAAATAAAGCAGATTTAGCTTCTGCATAGGCTTGCAGCGTACCGTGATAATCCAGGTGGTCACGGCTCAGGTTGCTGTAGGCAGCAATTTCAATCGCACAGCCATTCAGACGACCCTGTTCCAGACCATGCGAGCTGGCTTCAATAGAGGCAAATTTAGCACCCGCCTGTGCATAGCCATGCAGTGCATTCTGTAGCTGTAAGGCATCCAAAGTGGTATGCGAAGACGCTTCCAGGTTCGGCAAAATACCATTCCCGGTGGTTCCCATCACGGCACAAGGCTGGCCTTGCAACATCAGCAGCTCGGCCACCAAACGGGAAATCGTGGTTTTGCCATTGGTTCCGGTAACCGCCAGAATACGAGCCGCCTGTACGGGCTGGGCCGCTTGCAGATAGCGTTGCTGCCACTCGCCCATCAGATGCCGTACATTCGGCACCACCAGGGCAGGCGCAAGACCCAGCTCCTGTTCGGAAATCACGGCCAGTGCGCCTAAAGCGAGTGCTTTCTGGGCATATTCCACAGTTTTCTCAGGTTGAGACAAACTGGTCAGGGCAATAAAAATTTGCCCGAGTTTAACCTTGCGGCTGTCCAGTTCGAAACCCTGAAAGGATTGTCGCATCCATTCAGCGCGATCTTGAACGGCGTAAAGATCTTCAAATGTTATCGACATTGATCACCTGTTTACTGGACTTTGGGAGATTCTAGAGGTTTGTCCAACGGGACATTGAGCAGGCGTAAAGATTCCTGCATCACACGGGCAAACACCGGTGCAGAGACTGTACCGCCGTAGTAGGTACCTTGCGGATTTTCAACCACGACAATCATCGCAATACGCGGATCGCTCACAGGTGCCACCCCGGCGAACAAGGCACGGTATTCTGTTTGTGAATAACCTTTACGGTCGGCGCGCAGCTTATGCGCGGTACCGGTTTTACCGGCCACGCGATATCCCTGTACAGCAGCACGGGTCGCGGTTCCACCCGGCAAGGTGGCTGCTTCCATCATCAGCAGTACCTGATCAGCAATTTTTGGATCAATCATCTGTTCGCCTTGTGGCTGCTCTTCCAGCTTGAA
>CANQWW010000055.1 GCA_947627655.1 uncultured Acinetobacter sp.
CGCGGGAATAGCTCAGTTGGTAGAGCATAACCTTGCCAAGGTTGGGGTCGGGAGTTCGAGTCTCCTTTCCCGCTCCAAATTCAAAAAAGCCCTGATCGAAAGATTGGGGCTTTTTTATTGTTTATTTTCTTATATTTTTTAAAATTATCCTTTCTTTATTATTCGATTAAATACAAAAATTCTTAATGTGGTTTTTTTATTTTGTGACCGAAATGTGACCATGGCGTGACCAGGACCATAAAGATGGTCTTAATTGACCTTAAATGCCCTCAATCGATCGCCACTTTCAGCGCTTTTTTGAAGACTTGGATTCTCAAATGAAGTACAACAGAGATTAAATGATTGGAAGGAAGCGAGATGAGCTAGCGTTTTGCTTCCGACCGACCAAAGTCAAAGTTGCATCATGAACTATACCCTTCTTACTCAAGAAGAAAGATTATCTTTGGCTGCAAAAGTGCAGCACGCGAAAGGCTGAGGAAGTTTGCCAAGCTACGAACAGATTATTGGAACCCATTAAAGCACATCTAAAAACAATTACCGCGGACAATGGGAAGGAGTTCAGCCGGCATGAATATGCTGCTCAGGAATTAGATGTTGACTGGTATTTCGCTGATTCCTATAGCGCCTGGCAGCGAGGAACAAATGAAAATACAAATGGATTGATCAGATAATATATTAGAAAAGGCAGTGACTTGCATGACTATACGGATGCATATCTTGCAGAAATTACTCAACGATTGAATCATTGTCCAAGAAAAAGACTCGGCTTTAAAAGTCCGAGTCAGGTATTATGGCAACAACATGGTGTGGCACTTCAAATGCTAATCTAAGAATATAATAAGTTCCGCAGAATAATGGCTTCTACAATTTGAGATAGATTTGAATATTGAATAAGAGATTTAAGCGATTTCGACTTGACCAACTTGATGATAGGCACGGTTAAAATAGACCAAGCTTTCCTCTTGCTGACTTTGTTTAATCGCAACTACACGACACATAAACACGCTATGCGTACCAACTGCTTGAATCTGCTCTATCTCACAATCAAAACTGACTAATGCATCTTGCAAAATAGGTGAACCCGTTTCTAAAGTTGTCCAAGAACCGAGTTTAAAACGCTCTTCAGAACTGAATTTACTTGAAGCAAATGCATTTGAGATCTGTTCATGTGGAGTACCCAATACATTGACACTTAATCTTCTATTATCAACAAAGTGAGCATGCGAACGAGAAGATTGATTCATACAGACCAATAAGGTTGGAGGTGTATCTGTCACGCTACACACAGCTGATGCGGTGAAGCCATGAAGACCTGCCTCCCCTTCGGTGGTAATGACATTGACTGCCGTCGTTAACAACGACATTGCATTTCTAAAGTCGGTAGATTCAATCATCTCTGTTATCTCAAATGTATATATGACTTTCAAATGATCAAGTTAAAGTAAATGATCTCCCGACCATTTACCTTAACTTGGTCCAGAATATTGAAGATTAGGCTTCAAGTTCTTGACGTACAATTGCAGCACCAGCACTTAAGGCTTCAAGTTTGCCACGTGCCACTTGACGAGACAGCGGTGTCATACCACAGTTGGTTGAAGGATAAAGTTTTTCAGCATCAACAAATTGCAATGCTTTACGCAATGTATTGGCTACTTCTTCAGGTGTTTCTACTTGATTGGTTGCCACATCAATCGCACCCACCATCACTTTTTTACCACGAATCAGCTCAATCAAATCCATAGGAACGCGTGAGTTTTGGCATTCAAGAGAAATGATGTCTAATTTAGATTGTTGCAGTTTCGGGAATGCTTGCTCATATTGGCGCCATTCATTACCCAAGGTCTTTTTCCAGTCGGTATTGGCTTTAATACCATAACCGTAACAGATATGTACTGCAGTTTCACACGTCAAGCCTTCAAGTGCACGCTCTAAAGTCGCCACACCCCAATCATTCACTTCATCAAAGAAGACGTTAAATGCTGGCTCATCAAACTGGATGATATCTACACCCGCAGCTTGTAATTCTAAAGCTTCCTGATTCAGGATTTTGGCAAATTCCCATGCCAGTTTTTCACGGCTTTTATAGTGACCATCATACAGCGTATCAATCATGGTCATTGGACCCGGTAATGCCCATTTGATGGGCTGATCAGTCTGGCTACGTAAGAATTTCGCATCTTCAACGAACACCGCTTTTTTACGAGAAACTTCGCCTACTACAGATGGCACACTTGCATCATAACGATTACGAATTCGCATAGTTTCGCGCTTTTCGAAATCGACGCCTTCTAGATGCTCAATGAAGGTGGTGACAAAGTGCTGACGAGTTTGTTCACCGTCACTGACAATATCGATGCCTGCACGCACTTGCTCATGTAAAGATAATTTCAAAGCATCACGTTTGGCTTCAAGCAGTTCTTCACCTTCCAGTTTCCATGCTGACCAAAGCTTTTCAGGCTCTGCCAACCAAGATGGTTTCGGTAAGCTACCTGCTGTTGATGTCGGGAGTAACAATTTTGGTTGTACAAGTGCCATGTCTAATCTTCTATCTTTAAATTCAATATAGGGGGTAAATTAAGCAGCTGGGTTCTGATCAGCAGTATTTACGGTAAAGTTTGCAGCCCATTGATCAAGGATGTCTTTATACGGCTTGATAAAGTTTTCTTCTGTCCATTTACCTTGTTTCACTGCAAGTTCGCCACGCTCTACACGGTCATAAACGACACGCGTTAAAGAGTAGTCGCCATAACTCAAGCTAGGTTGATACACCACACCTGCAGGTGAGTTGGTGTTGTAGATTTCTGGGCGATAGATACGTTGGAAACTTTCCATGGTACTAATGGCACTGATGAGTTCGAAATCTGTGTAATCACGCAGTAAGTCGCCTGCACAGTAAAATGCTAATGGTGCATTACCATTCTCAGGTTTAAAATAACGAACACTTAAGCCCATCTTGGCAAAGTATTCATCGGTACGTGAATAATCATCATTGGTGTATTCCACACCTAAGACTGGATGTACGTTGGCAGTACGGTAGTAGGTTTTTGTTGTTGACACGCTCAAGCAAATCACAGGTTGTTTCTTAAATTCTGCTTGAAAGACTTCTGAATTGATCAGGTGTTTATACAATTTTCCGTGTAAGTCACCAAAGTCTTCCGGCTTTTCATTGAATTTACAATCAAGTGATGGCAGCACCACACTAAAGTCATAATCACGCACATAAGAAGAGAAACTGTTACCAATCATGCCTTCAAAGCGCTCATTGGTTTTATGATCAGTAATAGTGCTTTTTAAGGTCTCAATAAATGGGAAAGTTTGACCATTGCCTTCAATATCGATTTCCGCAGAAATGATGTCTATTTCAAGTGAATAACGATCACCCTTTGGATTATCCACTTTTGCCAAACTATTAAAGCGGTTATTAATCATCGTCAAAGTACGACGAAGGTTTTCTTGGCGGCTTTCACCACGTGCCAAATTCGCAAAATTAGTCGTTAAACGTGTATTGTTTGCTGGCTCATAGTTCTCATCGAAACGGATACGCTTGATTGAACATGCAAATTTCTGATTCATGGAGATTGCCACCTAAAATTTTATAAAAAGCTAAATTTCTGAATGGCTTTATTTAATCGTGAATCTAATGATGAGTAAAACGATATAAATTCAATTAAAGATGAGTAAAATTCATCTCTATGATTTATTTTTTATTTTTGCAATTAAAACAAATGGTTATATAGTGTGATTTTTGCTTATTTTAGGCCCTTAAAGCAAAATTACTCGCTCATTTAAATAATAATGACTATCATTTAAAGATCTAATCCTGGTTATTCCTTTTTTATGAACGAAAAATTAAAGTTATTTATCCTTGTTTTAGTTTCATGTGCAATTTATGTATCTGCTTATTTTCTAGCGACGAATGTATTTAATGAAATTGTACTTTGGAATCATATTCCAGTTTTAGCTGTGATATTTTTGATCGCTTTTATACTCTCGAGCCTATTCATAGAATTTTTTATGACTGGAAAATCTATCCAAAATTTTAAAAGATATGCTGTAAAAACATTGAAATCTTTAGTATTAATTTCATTTCTTATTATTTTCAATTGGATATCATCAAATTATTTAATAGATCCTTATCAGCTCCAGGATACCATCTATGAATATATATTCTCAGCCTTCGAGACATTTATACTGGTTTTTTTCTTAATGCGCATATATATAAATCCAACCTATAAACCTTGAGGGATTTAACACCCCTTATTCACCTCGGTGTAAGTCATGTGACGTCCTTGAGGTGATCGGGTAGTAATAGCAAAATATAACCAACGATAGAGCGCTTAAAATCATTTCAAAATCTATAGACTGGTGTTTTATAAAATAACCATAGATTTGAAAGCCAATGAGAACTATTGCAAGTACTCCAAAAAAAATTAAGCCACGTTTTCGACTTTTATGCATTTTAACACTCGGATAATGCTATTGCTTTCTTCTTGCATGCACTGCTTTTCGTACTTCTCTTTCTTCTAACTGATTTAATAATTTAAATAAATAGACCAGACTATAGGTATATCTACAACAAAAAATCGTAACCAACGCTATTAGAATAGACAAATATGGAAAACTAGCCTGATGCCCCATTATTCGATCATAAAGATAAGCAATGAGCTGTAAAAATATTAAAGCCGAGAATAACCACACCCCGTAACGTGCATACTTTTTTTCTTGTTTTATTTCTGCTTCTAAATTCATCCCAAGCTCGTATTGATAATAATTCCTATTTTCAATATTATATTAAGGTCTAAGTATATGCAATCTATAGGGAATTGATCGAATGACAAATTCACATTGGTATTCATTCTTCTGAGTATTTGGTATTTTGGTCTTTGGTTCAAGCATTTCAGATATGATTAAAACCCAAACTTGGGACTATAAACTCATCATTTTGGCGGCTTTTGCTGCATGGTTACATGGCCTATATCAACGTTACCGAAAATTTAGACGCGCCATGAAGCAATGATAGAAATAATGTCGGTCTGCATCACATGCTCAGCATTTTATTTGAATAATGCCTTAAACGTTAAATCATGCAATATTCTGCTAAACCCGCATAATATCTATGCATCCTATTTATTGCATGGTCATTCAACATGAATATGCTTCATCTTCAGATTAGAAAATATCAGTATTTCAAATACTTTATGCACTTTTCAAAACCATAAAATAGAGGGCTTATATTTTATGGTTTTATGCTTATGTCCAATAAACTCGAACGCCAAAAACTGACACTCCCAGAAGGCCATGACAAACTTCTACTTCATTCCTGCTGCGCCCCATGCTCTGGTGAAGTGATGGAAACCTTGATTGAATCCGGCATCGACTTTTCAATCTTTTTTTATAACCCTAATATTCACCCGGTTAAAGAATATGAAATTCGTAAAGAAGAAAATATTCGTTTTGCAGAGAAGCATAATATTCCATTTATTGACTGTGACTACGACACAGACAACTGGTTTGAACGTGCCAAAGGTATGGAGAACGAACCTGAAAAAGGCATCCGCTGTACTATGTGTTTTGATATGCGCTTTGAACGCACGCACTATATGCGGCAGAACATGGCTTTAGCCTAATCAGCAGTTCCTTAGGGATCTCGCGCTGGAAAAATATGAAGCAGATTAATGATTGCGGTCATCGCTCTGCTTCACATTATCCTGGCGTGAGCTATTGGGACTATAACTGGCGTAAAAATGGCGGTGCAGTACGTATGCTGGAAATTAGTAAAAATGAAGAATTTTATCAGCAAGAATATTGCGGCTGTGTGTACTCACTGAGAGACACCAACCGCTGGCGCATGAGTCAAGGCCGAGACCGGATCAAACTTGGCGTAAAATTCTATTCCAATGCCATGGACGATGAAGATTAAGCCTCACTTCTGAGTAACGGTCTTTAGGCTTCTGGCGCTAAATACCAATTTTTCCAAGAGCTGGTGCCGCGCACTTCTATGGGTACCGTTGGAATCAGTTTATCTTTTAAAATTTCAGTCTGTTTTACCGCTTTGGCGAGTCTGGCTTTGACCGAATGTATGCATTCGCGGTCACCAAATTCGCAGCGGTCTAAACTGGTTCCACCGCATGGGCCATTGGCTAAACCCTTGGGGCAAGTTTCTGGGCAAATGTATAAGGTATCGCCTAAACGGCACTGCCCACAGCTTTCACAGCCCACAATACGATGCTTCGTGATCAACTCAGTTTTCAGCAAAGTCTGCGCCGCTGCCCTGCGCTCCCAAAAAGGTGAGTTGAAAATAAAACGCCCAACCCCTTTGGCAAGTTTTGAATCAAACAAAGCATCATGCATGACATGCAATTGATGGTATTTCATCATTTGACCTGAAGATGGCCGACGGGAAAACTCACATCGTTCAGGCATCAACTCTTTGCCGGTTTGAATGTGCCACAATGCCTTCCACAACGCCTCGAGCGCCTCTAAATCCAGATGCTGATATTCTTCGATATAGCTTTCCAGCAGCATTTGCTCTTCAGCTTTATGGCAGGCTGATAAATCAACACCGGCAAAACCCAGCTCTTTGCAGATTAAAATCTGTAAGGCGCAGCGCTGATAAACCCGCTCACTCAGCCCGGCCTGTTTCTCTTCTGCCAGAACATTGAGCATATGCGGGCTAATAACAATACCCGCAACTTTATTTTTCAGCATGAAATTGGCACGTGCCAAACTGAGTGGCATCACGCATGCCAGGATTTTCTGAGTATAGTGATGCTGTGCTAAAAATGCTTTTGCCTGCTTGAGCGCATCGAGATCATAGCCCAATTGGGTAATAATAAAATCGGCACCTGCCTTGATTTTCTTATGCAGTTTTAAATACTGTGCATCGCGTTCGGCTTCGGCATATTTAAATGGATTAAATGCAACACCAATACAAAAACCACCAAACGCTTTGGCTGCCATAACCGCATTCACAGACTCTAAATATCGGCTACGCTCTGCGCCGTTTTCTCCATTACAGTGCGCTTTTAACTTATCACCCGTCAGCAAAAGCAGGTTTTGAATTTGCGCTGCTTGGGCTTGCTGCAAGAAGCGTTCTAAGTCCTGAATATCGTGCCCCTTCCCCGCAAAATGCAGCATCTTTTCCACTGTATTTGGATAGTGCTGACTGGCTTCTAAGGGCGGCATATCATGATCGGAATGCACACGGTCGGCCAAAGTCATCGCTGCGGGATAACCTGCAAATGACGTTTTTACAGGAAAGATTTCATGCAATGAGGTGAGATATTCCACCAAAATACAAAACTGCTTTTGCTGAAAATAGGAGGATAATTGAGACATACAAAAGGTAGATCTAAAGGATCAAAAAAGAGATTAAGCTGAATTATAATCAATTATTTGGTTTATAACGTTGAGGAGGCTGTAAATTAAATTGTGCAATATCTTGCTGCTCATAAGCTGAGTAAATGGTCACTCACAAACTGACATTTATAGTCTTGGGTACTGCTCCTTTTTTCCTATCTACTTGGCAACCATGTTTATTTATATTCGTCACTCAGGCAGGTTGGATATTTGATTTGTAGGGTTATTTTCATTTGCCTATTTTATCAAAATCCAACCTGTTTTTTTTCAGCATACATTGAGAAACACCATCAACCTCTCAAATACTAGAATTTTTCAAACAATTTCATTACATCATTTTCCGTCAGTTTTACCTCTCCCTCATGATCGGTAGTTAAAATGGACTGGGCCAGTTCGGCTTTATTTTTCTGCAAGGCAATAATTTTTTCTTCGATACTTTGATTAGTAATCAACTTATACACAAATACTGGCTTGTCCTGTCCAATCCGCCAGGCACGATCTGAAGCTTGATCTTCAGCAGCGGGGTTCCACCATGGATCATAATGAATGACCGTATCTGCAGCGGTTAAATTCAGACCGACCCCTCCCGCCTTCAAGCTGATTAAAAATACCGGCACTTGTCCAGACTGAAATGCAGTAATAACCTCATCTCGCTTTTTGGTTTTCCCAGTCAGTGTTACATAGCCAATTTCTGCATGCTGGAGTTGCTGCTCGATCAATTCCAGCATGGAAGTAAACTGCGAAAAGATGAGAATTTTTCGTCCCTCTTCCAGCATCGGAACGACCATATCCATCAACTGTGCAAGTTTGGCCGAGTGGGCCTGCCTGGTTTTAACCGAATCCAATTTCAGCAAGCTCGGATGACAGCACACCTGACGTAGCTTCAGTAAGGCATCTAAAATTTGAATTTGACTCCGCTTAAAGCCTTTTTCTGCCACAATTTTCTGAATGTTTGCCTGCATTGTGGCGCGAACAGCCTCGTAGAGCTTGGATTGCTGATCATTCATGTCAATATTGACTTCAATGGTGGTCTTTTCTGGCAATTCTTTGGCGACATCAATTTTCAAGCGCCGCAAAATGAAAGGTTTAATCCGGTTGACCAGCTTTTGCCTTAACTGCTGATCACCGCGTTTTTCAATCGGAGAGCGGTATTTTTTATTAAAAATTTCTTGTGAATATAAGAACCCCGGCATCAGAAAATAGAACAATGACCACAACTCACCCAAATGATTTTCCATCGGCGTACCCGTTAGGCACAGGCGATGCCGCGCTTTTAATTGCCGTGCCACCTGTGCGGCTTTGGCACGCGGATTTTTAATATTCTGTGCTTCATCCAAAATGAGTTGATGGTACTCATATAGATTCAGTTGCTCTTCATCCCGTGCCAAGAGTGGGTAGGTGGTTAAAATAATGTCGTATTGTGGAATCTGCTCAAAATACTGCTGGCGGTTTGGTCCCTGTAACAGCAGAACTTTAAGCTCAGGGGTAAATTTCTGCGCTTCTTTAAACCAGTTATGCATCAGCGATGTGGGTGCAACAATGAGTGCGGGGCTGTGCTGCAAATATCCCGCCTGCTTTTCCATAAGCAAATGCGCTAAAGTTTGTGCAGTTTTGCCCAAGCCCATATCATCCGCCAGAATCCCGCCATGCTGGGTTTCCCGTAAAAACTGTAACCAGCCTAAGCCCTGCTGTTGGTAGGGACGCAACTGTCCCTGAAAACCTTTTGGGGTCGGCAATTGTTGCTGATAGCCTTGTTTAAATTTCTGTGCAAATTGCTGCAGGCGATTACTGACCTGCCACGCCATCCCCAGATGATGCTGTACCTCTAGTAACTGACTCGCATCATAGCGGTCGATACTGCGCTCTTCTTGCTGTAAAATGCTGCGCAGATGTAACAATACCGGCTTAATGTCCCGCACAGATAACGCCAAATCAGGTTGATCCACTGCAGTTTTCAGGGTAAAGATTTGACTGTCATCCAGAGCATGAACAGTCTGCGGATCAAGTAAATCCGGATGCTTTTGCACCAAAGCCACGATTGCATCGAGCAGATCATAGCAATTGCCTGTACTGTCCTGAACAGTCGCCCCGATATTGAACCAGTCCTGTTGGCTTTCAGATTCAGTAATAGAAATATTTAAATTTTCAACATATTGCAGGTTAAATGGACTGTGTTCCAGATGCTCTATCTGCCAGCCCATCAATTCAATTTGATTGATGGGCATCAGTTGCTTGATCCAGTCCGCATAGAAAGCCCAAACCATAGCATCGAGACGTTGTTTATCCAGTTTGAATTGCTGGTTATTGCTCAGATCTTTCACCCAACCCAGTGATGTAACCAACAGCTGTAAACGCTGGATCGCCTGTTGTTCCTGAACCAAATCTCGAAGCTGTCGCACCATTTGGCCATGCTGCTCACCAATAAAACTGTCACCTGATGTACCTGCCTTTATTCGCCCACCGGCATAGGAGAATTCAATTTCAGCACCAACAGACTCCTCCCGTTTCCAATCAAACTTAGCTAAAACACCAAAGCGTAAAATTGGCTGGGGGTTACCGGCAAGAACCTCAATACTTTGCATAGATTCAGGCTGAGGCAGATTTTGCATGTTTGAATATTGATGCGTAATCTTTTCAAATTCAGATAATAAGGTGGAGGGAAGATCTGGCATTTGCAAAAAATGATAGAGCAGATTTGCCGTATATTCACCATATAACTGGCCCACCGTGTTCTGTTCAAGGTCGACATAACATGGTGGCTGGCTGGCGAGAATGTGAATATGTGGATTTGATTTTAAATCGAGCCGAATATCGCCATTGACCAATTCAATGTTTAAATGCTCCGTCTGCTGTTTAGCCCCTTGTTGCCATGTAAATTCGATGTTGTAGCCTTGTTCTGACCATTGCAGTGCAGCATGGCTCTTTTTTTGCCAATACACATCGCCACTTTGAATAAAAGATTTGAAGTGCGCCAATAAAATCCCGGAGATATCCAGATTGCTCTGATAAAAGTACGAGTCACTGTTGATCTTGGCGTAATAATAAACCTGGTTAAATAATTTTCGTTTTTGTTCAGGTAAAGTTAGATACTTTCTGGTGATATTTTCATATTGCGTATAATCACTTTCACCAGCAATTGAACCATTTTTATTACGTCTGGCCTTCTGCACCACAAGGGTTAATTGTTTTGAGCTGACAGACTGATTGAGCAGGTAAATTAAATACGTATTTGTTTTGGCCGCTTGCTCGGGTTCAGTCTGCTGTAAATGCTGTTTAAAGTCATGCAACCAGCGTTGTGCCTGATTATCTTCTTTTTGGCGGTTTGCTCTTGCCCATGGGGATTGAAGTTCAGTACCACGCTGCTGATATTCTTGGCGATATTCCTGGAAAAATAACCGTGCTAAAGCAGCAGCATGTTTACAGTTGTATCCAACTGGACAAGTACACTCGTCATCGATTAAACGATCTTTTTTAGGGTTATAGGTAATCGCGGTATCATAATAATCTGTCCCTTCAATTTGCGCATACATCGTGACCTCATCATTCTCCTCAAAGAACTCAATTGTTTCCCTATCAATGTGTTTAGCATAGCTCAGACTGCGCTGAAGCGTTGCACGACTAAAATGTGATAGAAAATTGATCAATGAGGACATAACAATTCGTCAGCTAAAAAGACGTTAGGATTATACAGCTAATGTTGCAAACCTAGATGAATGAACCGTACCCAGTTTATCAAAGACCACTTTCTCTGAGAGAAGACGCATTGCTTCGCAAGATGTAGTATCCCGATGAAAATGCAAAATGCTCAAGGGTATAATTCAGATACGACCAGCAAGATATGATAGTGAATCGTCAAAGGTCATGGAATAAAAGAGATAGCAGAAGTTAAACGATCAGTGTTGCTAAAATTTTACCAACCTTAAATCCATCGATTGACTAGATTCAAACTCAACAAAGCCATTAAGGATTTCTTACAGTACAAGTGATCTTAGTCTCTGCTGGCTCCAGCGGACACTAAAAAAACACCTGGCGTTGTCATTTAAAATGCGCCATCAGTTGCCTATTTTTTTACACAAGGCATCTGCCATGCAGAAAAAAATTAAAAATGAAGATCGTGGCGATAGAGGAAGAAGATAAATACTTCTCATAAATTTCAGCCACTTTTTACCGGCAACTGCTTCGTCATTGAGATCATTTTGTTTTGATCACAGCCTCATCTGTAGCTAACCTCTTACCTACCTGACGCCATGGATTTTTACGCTGGTATTTTTGCTCCAGATAATCCAGACCTTGCCAATACCAAGGAATCAGATGATCTTTAATAACAGGCATCGCCAGTGGATGCCAACCGACCCAAGGGAGAAATGGGCTACGACGTCCATAGGCCCACAGCTCTATCCGTGTCGATGGTCGTACACTTGGACCACGCGCATGAAAGCCATAAGTATCAGCAATCACCAAGGTATTTTTCTTTACCGCAAAGGCCTGCGGCTGGCCATAACCCAAATGAGCCAATTCAGCGGGCTGAATACGTAATGATCCACGACGGCTCATAGTATCCGTCTTGGCATTGATCTCAATTGAACGCTGATGCTCCCATGCCAGACGCTTTTCATTCAGAATATGCGAACCTGGTACATAAACAAATGGCCCCTCGTCTTCAGCCACATCCGTCAGGAACAACCAAGCTTTCATATTGGAATGAAAGGTATCACTATGCAAATGGGTTTGAGGATCAGGACGGGCTTTACGCACATGGGAAATAATAGCTTGCACATAGTACATCGGCTGCACTTTGGAGCTATTCACATAGTTTAACAACGCTTGCCAATGCTGACTTTCCAGCAGACGCTTGGTATAAGGCAATTGCTCAAGCACCTTGGCATCCAAGGCCATACGTCGTGTCACCGTGTCGCCCTGCAAGGTTTCACGGGTGTCTAACGGGGTTTCCAGCAACTCTTTAGACAACAGCGCAAATTCACCTTCTGGCAAAAAGTTTTCTTTTAAGATAAAACCATTTTGCTGAAAAAACTCGACTTCATCTGCCCGGAGGTATTTGGCTAGCTTCTCACGACGTGCATCCGCTAACTTGGCCGCCTGTGCAACCCGAAAACGATGCAGTCCCAAGGTATTCAGCATTTTATTGCCAATAATTGAATGCGATTCAAAGCTTTTAGCCGTCCCTAAAAGAGTCACTGTATCAACTACGAACTTTTTAGGGTCGGCTTGAGCAATCGTTTTCAATTCTTGTACAGCAGTCTGGAATTTTTTATTGCTCCAGAGACGTTGAATCGATGACAACACAATAAATTCTCGTTTAATTATTCTTTTTAAGGCCCGCTTCCAGAACCTCAAACAGGTCATCCGCAATCGAAGTGCCAAATTGAGCATCAATTTCACGGATACAGGTTGGGCTGGTCACATTGATTTCAGTCACATAATTGCCAATAACATCTAGGCCCACAAAGATTAAACCCTTTTCACGTAAAAATGGGCCAATTTTTGCAGCAATCTTTTGATCATTCTCGGTGAGTGGACGTGCTTCACCCAGCCCACCAGCTGCCAGGTTACCGCGCACTTCGCCATTTTGTGGAATACGGGCCAGACAATAAGGCACCGCTTCACCATTAATCATCAGGATACGCTTATCCCCTTCCACAATCTCAGGGATATAACGTTGTGCCATAATCGGCAGTTGCCCCATTTGTGTCAGCATTTCCAAGGTTGAGCCGATATTGACCCCGTCCTGATAGAGACGAAAAATCCCCATACCGCCCATGCCATCCAGCGGCTTTACAATCACATCGCCATGTTCTTTTAAAAAATCACGGATCAGGCTTTGCTGGGAGGTCACCAGCGTAGGGACTTGTAGCTCTGGAAACTGGGTCGCGAACAGTTTTTCATTACAGTCACGCAGGCTTTGTGGCTTGTTAATGATCCATGCCCCTTCACGTTCTGCCTGTTCCAGAATATAGGTGCTATAGACAAAATTCATGTCAAATGGTGGGTCTTTACGCATCAAGACCACATCATAGGCGGCTATGGATTCTTGTTGTTTTTCGCCTAGTTCGTAATAATGATTATAGTCTTCAAATACTTTGAGCGGAGCAATCAGACCAAAGGCTTTTCCTTGCTCAATATACAAGTCTTGCTGTAATGCATAACCCAGTTCATGACCACGACGCGCTGCTGCCCACAACATGGCCATGGTTGAATCTTTTTTTAGGTTTACATTCTCGATGGGATCCATCACAACAAGTACGCGCATAGGTTTGTGCTCTTTTCTCAAAATGAATTTGCTTATGAGTATAGCCGAGATTATTCTTTTGTTTATTCTGATTTTGCATGAGTATGTATGCATTCATGTGATGTGAGATGGTGTCGATATGCAACAAGCCATTATTGGTTTTCATTTAGATGAGGAAAATGACTGGGTCGCTGATTTGGCATGTGGGCATACCCAGCACGTCCGGCATAACCCACCCTGGCAGAACCGTGCTTGGGTCATCACCGCAGAAGGACGAAAAGAAAAGTTGGGGATGATGTTGGAATGTAAGTGGTGTGATGATGATCAGATATATGATCGTTAAGCGCGATGCTTAAGCTTGGTTTTTCACTATTTTTTCTAGAGAAGCATGCAATGAAAAAAATTCTAAATTTGAAACCGTTCTTGCTACTTTCTTTATATTTCAATCCTGCCCACATTAGCCACTTTCAAATACGTTCTTTAAAATAAAAAGCTCTATCCCAGCGGTATTTCACAATAGATCAAAGAGCAATCGAGTGTACTTTTTTCTGGTCATTGATAAGATGCAAAAGAAAACCCCCAGCATCCTGCCGGGGGTTTTCGTATTGGGTGCTTAGGTATGACTCCTGTCTTACCTCACGATCCTGGTGCTTGAACTTATCATTGTTGTTTTCTGTTCTGGAACTTCCTGTTCCTGATGTGTTCATCATAGGAAAGTTTTAGTCTCCCGGATAGCCGCAAAGGACCGAGATTGATGTGAGCCAAGGCTTACAAAATAGCCTAATTTTCATCCACAACAATTGGGGATAGTTTCCAAACCTGGATGCCTGTGAATTGAGAATCCCCCATTACTTTGAGTACTTTTCAATCAATTTTACTGGCTAAATATGAAAAATTTGCTTAAAAAACACACGAGTTGTTAAAGCGTATTTTTTCGATCTTTATGATTTTGTTTTTACTGATATAAGCATTTGATAAATATGTATATTTTTAAGGATGTAAGCCCCAAATAGAAATATCCAGTTTCTCCAAAGTAAAAATGTCCACTTTTAGAATATGCACTTTTTAATGTTCTGTTCCAGAATAGATCCACATAGGCTCTGTTTTGCCTGCTTTACAGAATCCTAGTGATTCATAAAATGAAATAGCATTACCATCAGCTGTAAGCATTTTTTGATGAAAGTCCTTATACCTATCTAACATTTGTTTCATCATTAACTTACCAATTCCTAATCGTTGAAAATCAGGGTGGACTAGCATGTGTGGAAAATAAACAACTAAATAACCATCTGAAATTGCATTACCTAGTCCAACCAATCTGCCATTATATCTAGCAGTAACCAACCTATGAGAGTTTCTTAAAGCAGATAAAAGTTGCTCAGGCTTCTTTGCTGATGACCAATTGTTTGCCAAATATAGTTCTAATACTTCCTCTGTATTTATTTGATCGTTCATTGATATTAATATTTCCATTTCGATCCTCTTAAAAACAACTCTATGGTCTTTTTATTTTTCCTAAAATTAACATAATAAACGTTATATAAATTTGAAATGTAAGCCCAAAATAGAAAATTCTAGATCTAAACTACCCCCTCTCTTTATGATTTAAAAAATCGATTTTATTTAATAAATTTATCTGTTTTACAAATTAAATGATATTTTATATTCTTTGTCTCAAGCCAGACAGGAATGAGACTACGATCTCTACCCATCCAGTGCCCTAATTCAGAGTCAAACTTTATAACCGGCCATCTCCCTCTAGGCCGGTTTTTTTTGCCCTTCATTTAGACCATAAAAAGCCTAACTCTACCGATTTAGGCTTTTTATGGATTTTCAATATTCCACTCGACTACTTGAGCAATGTTTCACATTTTTATCAAGTGAAGCTCGAATATCTCAAACCCCATACTTCACCCGATAGGCGTCCATTTTTGCTAAAGCCTCTTTATCGCCTTTCGCATCCAGATAATCCATTAAGTCTTTCATGGTGATTAAGGCATGTACCGGAATTTCCAGCTCTTTTTGTACTTCTTGGATTGCAGACAAGTCACCCTGTCCTTTTTCCTGACGGTCGAGTGCAACCAATACGCCTGCAATTTGTGCTCCGGCATTTTTCAGAATCGTGACCACTTCACGAATCGCAGTACCTGCAGTAATCACATCATCAATGATCCAGACTTTTTTACCTTCAACCGATGCACCCACCAGCACACCACCTTCACCATGATCTTTGGCTTCTTTACGGTTAAAGCCCCATGGCACACTCACGCCATGATTTTGAGACAGCGCCACAGCGGTGGCTGCCACAAATGGAATACCTTTATACGCAGGGCCAAAAACCACTTCAACCTGATCACATTCAATTAATTTTGCTGCATAGCCAGAAGCCAATAGGGACAAGGCTTCGCCATCATTCAACAAACCGGCGTTAAAAAAATAAGGACTCACACGACCCGATTTTAAAGTAAACTCACCAAATTTAAGCACAACACGTGATAATGC
>CANQWW010000056.1 GCA_947627655.1 uncultured Acinetobacter sp.
TAAAGTCATTTGAATGATTTCTTCTTGGTCTACGTGCCATAAAATACTCCATATATCGATGTTTATAACATCATTTTGGGAGCAAAATATCACTTATAGGTGTTGTTCAAATTTACGGAGCCATCTCTAAACTGCTCTCTACTCTTATATCTATCTTAAATATTGATTGCTAGTGTTTGATTAATTCTAAAAATTTCTCAATTGTCACCTGCGCAATTTCCGCATCTTCAAATGATTTCACACCTGACACTCCCATCGCACCGACGAGCTGCCCTTGATACATAATCGGCTCACTATTTTCTACTACGAGAATCTCTCACTTATATTCTCAGTGACTTGTCGTTTTAGAAAATAAATTGATGACGATTACTCCAGCAATAATCAGCACCATGCCCACTACCGCTGGAACATCAAGATGTTGTTTAAAGACCAAAAAACCAATAATCGCAGTTAATACAATCCCAACGCCGCTCCAGATCGCATAGGTAACCCCTAGAGGAATAACTTTGACCACTTGAGATAACAGGTAAAATGCAATACTGAACAGCACCAGCACAGCAAGACTCGGCCAGAGTTTCGTAAAGCCTTCTGATTTGACCAGAAAAGTACTTCCTATCACCTCAGCAATAATTGCACATGCCAATAATGAATAGGTGATTAATATACTGTTCATTCATTTCACCCCAATTTCGATTGTTATTAGGGTAGATACGGAAAGTGTATTTTTTAAGCTGAGAAGTTTAACGAAAATACGATATTTTCACTGCATAAAACCCTAAAGCAACTTTAGGGTTTTTTAGTTTTATCAACGCCAAACCATTAGTTCTGTTGGGCTAGAAACTTCTCAATCGCCTGCTGGGCAATCTCAGCATCTTCGAAGGATTTCACACCTGAGACACCCATCGCACCGACGAGCTGCCCTTGATACATAATCGGTTCACCACCTTCCAGCATTCCTGAAAATGATTCCATGGTCAGAAAACCCATTTGGCCGCCTTTGATGATATCTTCAAACAATTTAGATGGATGACGACTCATGGCAGAACATTTAGCTTTTTCGATAGCCAGATTTGCAGTCATCGGTGCTGCGCCATCTATACGTTTCATCGCAAGCAAATTACCCGTTTCATCCACCACCGCAATACTGACATTGAAGTTGTTCTGATTTGCATATTGGTGGGCTTGGCCTAATAAAAACTCTGCATCGCTTAAAGTCAAATAATGTTTGGTTTGCATCTAGATATTTCCCTTAATCAAAGTCCATATAAAAAAGCCCGAACGGATTCGGGCTTAATGCTCTGTAAAATTTGAAAACTTAAGCTTTCATCTCCGCAAAAGTTTCCTTCGCTGCTTGAATCGTAAACTCAATATCTTCATCAGAATGCGCAGCTGAAATAAAGCCAGCTTCAAAAGCAGACGGCGCAAGGTTTACGCCACGGCTTAACATACCATGGAAGAATTGACGGAAAGCATCGACATCGCATTGCAACATGGAGTCGAAACTGGTGATGTCTTCCTGATCGGTGAAGTACAGACCGAACATCCCACCGACTTGTTGCGTCTTGAACGGAATACCTGCTTCATCTGCTGCTGCCTGTAAACCTGCAAGAAGTTTTGACAACTGCGCAGATAGGTTTTCATAGAAACCTTCAGCACGAAGATGTTTAAACATCTCAATACCTGCACGCATCGCCAATGGATTACCTGACAATGTTCCAGCTTGATACACCTTACCCAGCGGTGCGATGCATTCCATCACTTCACGTTTGCCACCGAAAGCACCGACAGGTAAGCCCGCGCCAATGATTTTACCTAAAGTGGTTAAATCCGGTGTAACGCCATAATGGGCTTGCGCACCGCCTAGACCCACACGGAAGCCGGTCATCACTTCATCAATAATAAAGACCGATCCATGTTCATCACAAACATCGCGAATGGCCTGCAAGAAACCATCAATCGGTTTCACCAGGTTCATGTTACCTGCCACAGGCTCTACAATCACACCGGCAATTTCAGAACCAAACTTGGCAAAACATTCTTTTAACATGGCAATGTCATTATATGGCAGGGTCAAGGTATGCTTGGCAAAGTCTGCTGGCACACCTGCAGAAGTCGCTTCCCCTTCACCTTTGGTCAATAAACCCGAACCTGCTTTTACCAGAAGTGAGTCTGAGTGACCGTGGTAACAGCCTTCAAATTTCACAATTTTGTCACGACCGGTATAACCACGTGCTAGACGGATCGCCGTCATGGTGGCTTCTGTACCGGAGTTGGTCATACGTACCAACTCAATAGATGGCATGATCTCGCAGATAATATCTGCCAACGTGGTTTCATGTACGGTCGGTGCACCAAAACTTAAACCATCCACCGCAGCATCCTGCACCGCTTTAATAATGGCGGGATGCGCGTGGCCCAAAATCATTGGCCCCCAAGAACCGACATAATCCACATAGCGCTTACCGTCTACGTCGTATAAATAAGCACCTTGCGCTTTTTCAATAAATACTGGTGTTCCACCGACACCATTAAAGGCACGAACGGGCGAGTTCACCCCACCTGGAATATGTTTATTGGCTTGTTTGAACAATTGTTCTTGCTTTGGAGATAAGCTCATCTGGATACCCAATTCAAAATCATCAAATTAAAAATATATTATGCTTCTGCTTGAAATAATGCAGACCAATCGTAAACTCGCTGTGCAACCGTATGCATTGGACGTCCCAATATATCACTAATGACCGCACAAGCATCTGCACCGGCTGCAATGACTTCTTGCGCATTTTCCACGGTTAAACCACCAATGGCACAAATGGGTACATTCAGCTGCTGTTTTGCCAGTTTTAAGGTTTCCAGGCCAATATTACCCGCTTCCGGCTTGCTGTCCGTCGCGTAGATTGCACCAAAGGCGACATAATTGGCCCCGTCTGCAATTGCCTGCTCAGCCAGTTCAATGGAGTTATTGCAGCTACGACCAATCAGCACATCTTTAGGCAGCCGTGCAACCGCGTCTACAATTGAGCCATCGTCCTGCCCCAAATGCACACCGACCCCATATTTCACCGCTGTTTCAAGATCGTCATTAATCACAAATGGCACTTTATATTGTGCGCACATTTGTTTCATATATTCGATTTCATATGCCTGATCTTCTTTCGGGACTTTTTTACGACGGTATTGCAATACAGCAACTTCATAGGTCGCCATTGCACCTTCAAGTTTTGCCAGGAGAAGTTCAATCGGATCATCATTGGTAATTAAATATAAACCGCGCATTACAATCGCCACTTAAAAACATAGGGCTTATTATAGGCATAACCCTGACAGCGATAACACCATAGCAGGTTGGATATCCCGGTATTTTTCAGCCAAATGCTTTATCTAGCTAGACTTGGCAGTGATTTATTAAAAATCACTTATTTCAGGAGGAGTGAATTCACATATGATGTTTTTGACCAGGACGATAAGCTTGACCGAACTTACCCTCAGGCTGTCTGAGCATAGCTTGATCATCTGTATCAACATCAGCTTTAGCGGTTTGAGTCAGGCAGTATTTCAACAGTATACGAATGACCTTGATACCTTGATATATTTATCCAAGAAATCAAAACTTAAAGTGAAAAACCCTCATTTTAGAAATATATCCTTTATTTCAGTTTGCTTAAAATACAAGCAATATATAGTTTAACGTATAAAAATCATTATCTTATAAATTTTTCCCACCTGTTTCTTCGCTGCATATTTTGTTAGGTAATATTGTAGAAAAGGAAAAATTAATTTATAGATGTCTTTGTACCCTTTCCTTAGAAAAACTCGAAAATAGGTTTTTTTACCTATAAAAAAAGCCCGGAGAAGGTCACTCCAGGCCTGGAAAACTGGTACATGTATTGAAATTAAATCGATAAACTGTAGGCTTTGATAGACAACATATAATTAATAAAATATTAACGCTATTCTTGCAAGTGATTTCATGTAGTTAAAATGACTGGTAGATTCAGTTGTTAACTTTTTAGCGCTTTATTTTGTCCAGATCACGGTCAATCAGACTGATCTTACCGCGCAGCACATCAGTAAACATACGCCAGTCTGAAATAAAACTATAGAGCGGCTGCTTAAAACTGGCGGGCTTATTCTTTTCAAAAATAAAATGCCCGATCCAGGCACAGGCATAACCTGAGGCTAGACCATACAGTAAATATTTAGGCTTACGCTGAATCATGGCTTTAGCGAAGAAAAACAGGCCGATGCTACTACCAGCAATATGTAGGCGGCGGCTCATAATGTTGCTGTGCTCTGTCAGATAAAAACGATAAAATTCATGATAATCACGAATGGGCATCGGCTGGCGGAGCGCTGGCCGGTGTTCCGTGTGTGGTTTTAATGAAGCGTTCATTGCATCATCCTGATATTTTTCTATTCACAGTAGCGCATTATTTCAACAAATAGAAGCCCATTTTTTTGGCTGTATTTCAGTGCATTAAAATGCTTTTTACTTGAATTCTGCTGGCTTTCAATTGTTTAGACCATGATAAAATTCAGCGACTTAAATAAGTTCACGACTTTTTTGCTCGGTCAAGTCTTACTAAAAAAATGATTTTGGTTACAATCTTTGCCTTAAAAATCTAAAAATAGGCTGACTGTGTTTGGGTATTTTTCTTTTCCTATTCATGGCATTCACAGCCCTGTCTATTTCTGATAGGCAGTATAAACAGGACATTACTCATGGTTGAAGTTGAACTTAAATTTCAGATTCCTGCAGCGCGTCGCAATGCATTACTCAAAGCGCTTGATCCGAAAAAATCACAACAGATTCAACTGCAAGCCAAATATTACGACACTGAAGACCGTCTGCTGTCTAAAAACGGCGTAGCACTGCGCCAACGCCTAGAAGGCACACGCTGGGTACAAACCCTGAAAGCCGCTGGTAAAAGCCATATTGAGCGTTTTGAACACAACCATGACCTCGGTGAGCTAGAGCAGACTCCTGAACTGGACCTGAGTATTTATAGCAATGCTCCTGAAGCCCAAGCCCTATTAAATAATGCCTTAGGTGGTCAGCTACAGCAGCTCAAGCTACAGTTTGAAACGGATATCACCCGTACTTTACGTGTCATTGACTATGAAAATACAGCAATTGAAGTTGCACTAGATGTAGGGGCAATTCGCACCTCTGATGCTGAACAGGACATACATGAGGTCGAGTTCGAACTAAAAAGCGGTTCTATTGAACAACTGCTGGCATTCAGTTTTGAATGGGTGAAGAAATATCATCTATGGTTGGATGTGCGCAGCAAGGCAGAAAGCGGTAATCTGCTCGCAACCGGCCAGAAAGTCAGTCCAGCTGTAGTCAGCAAAGAATTTCAGCTCAGCAAAAAAGACCATGCCAGCAAAGCCTTGGCTCAGTTAGTTGCTCAACAGATGCAGCATCTGTTACCCAATATCGCGGCGATATCCGCACAAGTGGCCGACAAGGCACATATTGAGCAGGCACAACAGGCCCTAAACCATTTGCATCTCAGTCTTCTGTTATTTAAGGACTGGCATTCTGGTGTTTCTGATAAATGGGCACACCAGCTGGAAGCCTTTAAGAAACAGTTCGAACACTTGCAGCATTTACAACATATGCAAAGTACCTTGGCTGCTTTTTTACAAAATCCGACGACGGCAGAAAACCTGAGCAGAGATATTCTGTATGCCCAAGAAAAGCTCGGGAATTTGGTAAAATCTACCCAAAATGTGCATCATTATCTGGAATTGCTTATTTTTAGTCTGACAGAAGATACAAAACGCACGCAGGATTTAAGAAATGCAGCTCAGGCAACCCTGCAACAGCAATATAAAACCTTGCAGGAACAGATGAACCAGACTGAAGTACATGACTTTGAACAGTTGGATCAGCTGGCCAGCCGGATTCAGGAACTCAAATTCAGCTTCCCGATCCTGACCTCGATTTATGACGTGAAGAATCTGCAGAAATACAGCAAGGCCTTGAATGATGCACAGCTGGCAGCCACCGAGTACCAGACGCTAGCTTCCTCGGCGGTATATATCCAGCAGACGGAACTAGAAGCCAGTGACTGGTTTGTTTTAGGCTGGCTCACCGCAAAGCAGGAAGTCTATGCCCAGCGCCTGCTCGAGGCGACAGAACAGTTCCTGGTAAGTCGTAAACTGATTAAATAAAAGTAGTCTTTATAAAAGTCGTCTTGCAGTCTCAGTAATGCTCAAGTTGATCTTGGGCATTTTTTATTGCTGTTCTTCAGGTATCAGACTGCTGTCGAGCGTGAGCTTTCTGATTTTTCTTTCCGATATTCACCGAATCGCTACAAAGAACTTGCTCTGCCCCGCACTGCTTTAAGCTGATTAAGCGCTATAGTCAAGCTATGCGTTTGATGAGGAATGCAGTGATGTCAGAAATAGAACTCAAGTTTCAGATCCCGTCGCACATGCATGCGCAAATACAGCAGGACTTCGCTGGTCTGGCTGCAGAACGTCAGCATCTCTGGGCACGCTACTTTGATACAGAAGATTTGCAGCTACACGCGCATAGCATTGCTTTACGACAGCGTCTTGAAAATGATCTCTGGCTGCAAACCCTGAAAGCACCTGCGCAGCAACCTTTTGAAAGACTGGAAATCGAGCACAAACTGGGCAAGAAACAACCTAAGCAATGTAAGTTAAGCCATTATGCCAAACATCCAGAAGTAGATCAGCTGCTGAAAAAATCACTTGATACGCTACAAACACCTTTAATTTTGCAGTTTGAAACAGAGGTACAGCGCTCAATTCATTCTGAAAAATACAAAAACAGTATAATTGAAATCGCCTTTGATCAAGGCGAAATCCGGCATAGCGCCGAATTCACAGCAATTTATGAAATTGAGTTTGAATTAAAACAGGGTCAGCTCAGTGAGCTGATTGAATTCGTACAGCCTTGGATCGAGCGTTATTCGCTTTGGCTAGACAGTCGCAGCAAGTCGGACCGTGGTTATAGTCTGGTGGCTAGAAGCTGTCTCATACCGGCACAGCACCAACAGCCACTGGAGTTACACGGAGATGATACTCTGCACGACATGCTGCAGAAAGTTATCCGCAATACTCTGCAGCACCTCCTTCCTAACGCCACGGCACTGTCAATTGAATGTCATGACAGCGAACATATTCATCAGGCCCGGGTGGCGATTCGACGTTTACGCAGCGCTTTACGTTTTTTCAATGTAGAAGAATTACACATCCCTCCTGTCTGGGCTGAGCAGCTAACCGAACTCTTCCAGCAACTGGGGGCAGCACGTGATCGTGATGCATTGGCAGAAAACTTGCTTCCACAACTCGAAGCAGCAGGTTCACCGATCAACGATTTACCGCCTGTCAAAGCAGAAAATATCGAAGTGAGCCATTTATTTAAGCAGCCAGAAACCAACTATTTGATTCTCGACTTGCTCCGCTATAGCCAGACTGCCCCGCTTAAAAAGAACAGCAAGGATATTCGTACGCTCTATCAGCGCTTGAGTAAACTGCATCAACAGATCTGCGCCGATGCGGCACGCTTTTGTGAGCTGGAAATTGAAGATCAACATCGCACCCGTAAGCGAGTTAAACGGCTGCGCTATAATATCGAGTTTTTGCAGAATCTGTTTCCATCCAAAGCTGTAAAAACTTATCTCAAGGCCTTAAAACCGCTACAGGAAAGCTTGGGGCATTATAATGACCTGCATGTGGCTGAAGATCTGTATCTACCTTATACCAAGCAGAAAGCCAAAGCCTGGTTTGTCATCGGTTGGCTTCGTGCCGAGCAGCAGCGACTACAGCAAGACATCCAGAACGAACTGCAGATATTTAGCCAGACCGAACCGTTTTGGAAGAGTTAAAGCAGCCCATATTTATCGGTACTTGCCATAAACTTTCCAGGTGTTGTTATCTGCCAAGGGGTCGCTATAACTGTCACTGCGCTGTTTACGGGGTTTATCCCGTGCATCAACCAGTTCAAAATGTGGTTCCACACTTAAAATGATGCCATTCACATAAAATCTGGTTCGGGTATATTCGCTTTGGCCATGCTGAAACACATAAGTACGTAAATCAATAAACTCCCGGTGTGCCACCAGCACTGCCGTATCATCACTATCCAGCCAACGTTGCATGGCCTGAATTTGTTCTACCTCAAACTGCCCGCATTTTTCGATCAGGCTGGCAATACCGCGAAACGTCTTGGATTCCTTGGCGCGGGTTTTATTAATCCGGATACGATCGACATGGAAATAAAACAACGGCAGGTTTAAATGACTCGGCAGATGAATCGCATCCAGTACTTCATCTTCCATAAAAGGTTGAAACAGGTCCTGTGCCCGTTCGATCAGCCCTGTCCACTGCCGGTAATATTCTTCAACCTGAGACTTGCGACCATAATAGATCGGCAAGCCTTCGACATTGGCCAGCTCGACTGGCGGCCAGATGTTTTGGCGTAATAAGGCAATATCACTTTTTAGGCTTTGTACCGCAATTGCATCTTGCATAGGAATCACATTTTTATGCTTAGGCTATTTTTAGAGTAAGGCAAAGGTTTAGTTTCTGCAAGGCTTTGCCTATAATAAGCCATTAAGATTGAGTGTCAGGAAAAATTCATGGTTCAAAAGATTGAAGCCACCGATGTCACCGAGGAAGAAGCCTTAAACGCAGCATTCTTTGAACGTGCGGATGAATTTATCAAGCAGGCTAACGAATTTAGCCGTATTGACAAAGGCTCACAGGAAAACCCGGCTGAAAAACGTGGTCAGGTCAGCGCTTCTATGCTGTTTGCAACAGCCCGATTTAATACTTGGGTGGCTGCCAACAACTTCAAAGATGGCGAAGAAATGCGTAATGCCAAGGATCAGGTCATGTCCTATATTCTTCAGCAGTTCCAATTGATGCTGGAAGATAACTATGACGAATACTGCGAGCAGTTTGAGAACTATTTACGTTTCCGTCACAATGAAGAGTTTCATGCCAACAAGCATCAACATGATCACGACCACGATCATTAATCCTAAGCCCTGCGGGGCTTTTTTTATGCCGGTTTTTTGATTAAATTTCCTGCATTGATAGCCGCCTGATTTTATTTCTATATAGCGATAAGAATTATTCCAATAACAACCAGAAAGGTCATGCAACTCAATTTTCCGATCATCCACCCACCTATTCACCAGTCGCACCTTGCATACAGCCGCATTACAGTAAAGTGCTTTAGCCCTTACTCGGTCATCTATCTCACCAGCAGCGATAGCAGCCAAATCAAAATCAATTGATCAAACGTGTAGCGCCTTTGATTCAGCATGTCCTGCAATGTTTTGGAACTGAGCGCAGTATGTTTGCTTCCAATTTCCCCATGGATCGGGTCAGCAGCAGCTTAGTCAATATCATCGATGCCTTCAGCGATATCGTGTATGCGCATCATCCAGATGCCTTAAAGACTGTATTTTATGACAATGCCAAACGTTTTTATCAGCTCTGAACTGATTAAGGAGACTGGTTGTCTTGCAGATTGAAGCTTCTTCCATTCCAACCAGATCATCTCCATGCTGTTCAAAAATAAAAAAGCCTCCCGTATTCGAGAGGCTTTTTTATCAAACTGTTATTTTAAAATCCAGCTTTAGTTTTTGGTCAATATGGGCGGGTTCACGGGCTGACCATATTGATCAGACATCACTTCAACCAGATGATCACGATTCAGATATTTCTGGATCACAGCATCAATATCTGCTTTGCTCAAAGCCGCTACAGCACGATCACGTTTCTGGCGATAGTTCAGGTCACGGTTCTTTTCCAGTTGAGAAACCAACATGCTGTGAATACGGCGATCATCTTCCAGTGAGCTGACACGCTTTTTCAGGATACTGGCTTTGGCTGCCTCAACTTCCTGCGGCGTCACGCCATGGCTGCGCAATTCTTCAATTACTTTATAAATCGATTCTGAAACCTGCGCCGAACGTCCAGCGGTATAGTTTGCACCTAAGGCCAAAGCACCGACATTGTCCCATTCCGAGAATCGTACATTGGCACTAAAGCTATAAACCAGTGCATTCTTTTCCCGTAATTCTTGTGCCAGGCGTGAAGATAACTGCGAATCTCCCATAATATGTCTCAGTACTTGCAGTGCCGGGACATCAGGGTGATCAGAGCCAACTGGAAGCGCAATCGCGGCCAGATAACTACCGAACTCACGCTGCTCAGATAAGGCATGCACCTTTTGTGCTGGATGCTCAACATATGTAGACGCTAGACGCATATAAGGCTCAGCCGTCGTCCAATCCTCAAATTCCTGCTTGATCAGGGCCTGCATTGCCTTCGGTTTAAAATCCCCAGTCACGGCTACCCGGGCATGATGAGTTTTAAAGAAGCGTTGATACAACTGCTGCACTTGTTGACGTGTTGCGGCTTGATACTGCTTTTTTGCCAGCTCAGGCTCAAAATGATAACGCAAATCCCCTGGCTCATAACGCTCTACCAGTCGGGTAAAGGTCAGCCCCGCTACCGTATCCGGTTCCGTATATGGACGATCTAGACTTGATAATGACTGCGACTGGATCAGGTCAAACTGGGTCTGTTCAAAAGCCGGATTTTTCAAGACATCGAGAATGTACTTAAAATATTCTGCAAAATGTTCTTTTTTAGCAGAAATGTTGATATTTAGCCCATTTCCAGAGGTCGTGACATTGGCAGAGCCACTGACTGCAATGGTCTTGTCGGAAATCTGTTGCAAGCTCTGTGTGGCAGAAGCGCGCATGACCAGATAAGCCATTAAGTCGAGCAATTCACCTTTGTGCTTCAAGGACTCTGCTGTACCAAAATCCAGGGCAATCGTGGAATAAACTTTGTCATCGCGGATCTGTGTCGGGAACAAGGCATACTGAATGCCATTTTTCAGTTTAGCGCGCTGAATCTGTCTTTCCTTACTGCTAAGCAGCGTCTTCGAATCCTTCACATACTGTTTCACTTCCGCCTGATAGACTGAAACATCTTTTAAAGGTTCTTCAGTGACAGCCTGCTGTTCTAAGGTCGGTTTGGACTCGGTCGTGGGTTGCAGTTGCTGGGCTTGTTTCTGCTCCTCAGGCGTAGGCATAATATTGCCTTGAATGCGATATTCCGCCTTGAAGAAGTCCTTATAAATCTGGTTAGCATCTTCAACTTTCAGATCTTGAATCTCGTTCAGGTCTTTAAAGTATTTTGACCAGTCCCCGTTATAAGTCACGATATAATCACTGAGGCGCGAACCCATTGCGGCCGCATTATTCTTAATATTGTCTGCAGCATTCCGGGTCATATTTTTGACCCGGTTCAGTTCAGTTTCATTAAAACCTTTCGCCTGCTCAACACCGCTGTCTAAAGCCTGCTGCACTTTGTTGGCATCATGATTTGGTGCATACACAGCACCCATAAATACCATATTTATATCTTTATCTAACCAGGTGGCAGACTGTACTGCTGTGGCAATTCCCTGCTCCACCACGTCTTTATACAGATGTCCACTCGGCTGCAAGGTATACAGCGTTGGGGTGACCGATAAAGCGCCCTGCTGAGCAGCCTTGGCCTGGGTCAGGTAAATATTAAACTTGGCATAGTCACTGCCCTTGGCCACAGTAAACTGACGCTGCTTGATCTGCTCAGGGCGCAACTCTGGTACTGTCGCCTGCTGAGGCAGCGAACGTGCTTGAATCGGACTAAAATACTGGTCGATATATTTCAGCACCTGTTTCTTGTCAAATTTGCCGGAAATAACCATATAGGCGTTATTCGGTGCATACCAGTTACGATAGAACTGGTTGAGCTCCTGCATATTAATCGATTGCAGTTCATTTAAATCGCCAATCGGTAAACGGCCAAAATGCTGGTTACCATAGGCAGATTTAAAAATCTGGTCCATTAATACCGAGAATGGCTGATCCAGGCGAATTTCCCGTTCCCGTTTAACGATATCAATTTCTGTCGGTACATATTTTTCCTGTAGTACCAGTTTGTCCATACGTTCAGCTTCGAGCTGGATGACCGCTGCCAGTGCGGTGCTTTCTGGACGAATCAGGTTAGTATATTTCGTAGAATAATAATCTGTACTGGCATTGGATGAGAGCGTGTACTGATCCAGACGGCGCTGGAATTCATCACCTTTGATATTTTCAGTGCCTTTAAACGCCAAATGTTCCAGTAAATGCGCTAAACCGCCTTTGCCCTGTGGATCATTCAATGAACCGGTAAAATACACCGTATTCATAAAGGTCTTATTTTCTTTGTCATTGGGTGCAAGGACAATTTTTAAACCGTTATCCAGTTTATATTCTTCAATATTCTGTTGGGTTTTGACCAACACGGGCTGTGCAAAACTAAGACTCGCAGCACCCATTAAAAACATAGAAATTGTTAATTTTTTAAAGCGTAATGACATTATCTACCCAGCAAACAAACATAAACATTTTTATTGGTTGAACATAATAGAGAATGAATCTCATTATTAGTAGTTGTATTTGCAGAAAAGCCGCTATAAATAGCGGCTTTTCTAAGATATTTTAGTTATAGCAAAATTTCAGCCTGCATATACAGTTTTCCATAGCCGGAAATTTCGATACGTCCCTCGTCTTGCAAGGCACAATACAACACGCCACCTCGACTCGAGGCCTGATAAGCGACTAACTGCTGTTTCTGCAGTCGTTCTGCCCAGATCGGCGCAATCCCTGTATGAATTGAACCCGTGACCGGATCTTCATTAATCCCATTACTTGGCGCGAAATAGCGTGACACGCAATCATACTGTTCTGCGCCTGCGGTTAAGGCAACATCCACTAATACACCTTGCGCTGTAATCGCTGTACGACGGTCATTGATCTGCTTTAACAGTTCAAAATCCGGGGTTTCATCCAGTACATCCTGGACTGTTTCATACTCGACGATATATGCCTGTTCATTCAGATAGACATTTTTAAATGATTTGGTCAGTGCTGCACGCAATACCGCTGGATATTCATCCACCAATTCAGCACGTCGAACCGGAAAGTTCATCCGAATCCGGCCATCTTGATCCTGACTGACGATAAAAATACCCAGATTTTTCACATGAAAACGAATGGTTTTATGGGAGGTGTAATCTTGAAACAGTACCAAGCTGCTGGCCAAGGTAGCATGGCCACAAAAATCAACTTCCCGAGTCGGAGTAAACCAGCGGATTTCATAGTTTTCTGCATCCAGAGTTTTCACAAAAGCTGTTTCAGACAAATTATTTTCTAGCGCAATGTTTTGCATCAGGCTTTCATCCAGCCATTCATCCTGCACAATAACCGCAGCTGGATTCCCCTTAAACAGTTCTGTCGTGAATGCATCCACTTGATACATTTTCATTGGCTTAAGCTCCTTTTATTTCGTACTTTAGTTTAAAAGCTTTTTTATATGAAAGAATTTTTATATGTTAAAAAGCAGATAAGCGTGTAATTTTTAGCAGCTCCATTTCAGATTTAAGGTCTTCTATGTTTCCTTCCCATCTTAAAGCAGTGCCATTAGAAAAAGCCTATCGTCTACTTAATCACGGTCCGACTGTTCTGGTTTCTGCCCAAGATCAGAACCATAGCGATGTCATGGCAGCGGCCTGGGCCTGTGCATTAGAGTTCAACCCCACCAAGGTGACCGTCGTACTGGATAAAAGCACCAAGACGCGAACAATTATCGAAAATTCAGGTTATTTTGCGCTACAGGTTCCCACACTTAAACAGCTTGAAATGGTCCATGCACTGGGCAGCCAAAGTCTGCATGATGTTCCCGACAAGCTTGCACGATGCGCTGTAGAATTATTTCAGTTTGAGCAATCTGACATTCCAGTGGTGGCCGGCTGTGCGGCCTGGCTGCTATGCGAACTGATTCCTGAACCTCATAACCAGCAGCAACATGACTTGTTTATTGGCAAAGTTATTGCAGCCTATGCAGATGAACGGGTATTCCGTGACGGCCACTGGCATTATCATGAGGTCGAGCCTGAATGGCGCAGTATTCATCATATTGCAGGTGGGCATTTTTATACGATTGGTGACCCTGTGGCTGTGGCAAAACCCGATGAATGATAGCGTACTTTGGCGCTGACTCTTTTCAAGTAGCGATACATGAATCATCTATAAACAGACAGATCCGGGATCACCTTATGCCGGGCTAATATGCTACTTTATGATATAACTTCCAACGGTTTGAGCTGACATGATGCCTTTCAAAATTCACTGTATAGATGTCAAAAATAATTTACAGAATTATATTTGGTTACTGGAACATCGCGACTCCAAACAGGTGGTGGTCATTGATCCAACTGAAGCCGGACTGGTACAGGATTATTGCCAGCAGCACGGCCTGCAACTGGGTCAGATCTGGTTGACTCACTGGCATAAAGATCATATTGGCGGTGTACCTGAATTGCTCCATGAGCAAAATATTCCAGTTTATGGTCCACGTGAAGAATTGAGTAAAATTCCTTTTATCACGCATCCCTTAGCGCATGAAGACCAGTTTCAGTTTCATGGTCTTGAAGTGAGCGTGATAAGTGTACCGGGGCATACCCTGGGACATATCGTCTATTTTATTGATGAGATCGACGCGCTGTTTTGTGGCGATACCCTGTTTGCGATGGGCTGTGGTCGGGTTTTTGAAGGGACGTTTGAACAGATGTATCATTCTCTTGCACGCCTGGCTGCTTTACCACCACGCACCCAGGTTTACTGTACACATGAATATACCCTGTCAAATGCCCAATTTGCCCTGCATGCAGAACCAGATAACCTGGAAATCCAGACGCGTCATGAGCAGGTCGAACGTCTACGGATGCTGGGACAATCTACCTTGCCAAGCAGCATCGAGATCGAACTGAAAACCAATCCATTCCTGCGTGCCGATAGCGTAGAAGAGTTTGCTCGTCTGCGTACCCTGAAAGACAATTTCTAGATTGTCAGTTTATAAAATCTGATTGCTTTGTGCATAGACCTCCAGTTCTGGCTGGGTGACTACACGCAAAGCATGCATTTCATCGATCCGGACCAGTAATAAGCCACCCAATGCCGGCTGGTAACGTCGGGCACTTCCAAACGGGGTATAGGCGACTTTGGACTGCACGCTAAATTCCAACCAGTCTTCATGCCCCAGCATCACAGCCACAGGGCTTTTCCCCTGCTGTTGCATCTGTTCAATAGTTGCTTGTACATACTGTTCGATATGGATTTGAGTCATGAATTAAGTCCACGATTTAGCAGAAAGATGAATGTATAGTTAACCAGATGGCTTAGGGTCACGCGCACTTTAGCAAAAGATGAATCCAGTCTAAAGCTGTATCATTACAGATCTTAGAGTTTATGCCTGACTCCACAAAAATAAAGTTAGACAGGAACTAAACTAGAATTAACACCATCTAATTCGCTTTAAAAATAAGCAATTACCAAGCATAAATAATATTTAGTTACAACAAGAAAAATTTATTCTGGAATCATTTACTTATCACTTTTCCGGTGATTTTTCATGCAAATATTTGCTGATAAAAAGACCATTTTTAATTTATTTCATAAATTTTTAAAATTTCGCCCTTTAAAAAAAAAAATTTCACCCTAATTTAATAAGTAGTAGTGATGAAGGAGTTATCTCGTGAAAAAAGTGGTAAAAGCAAAAAATTTAATCGCATTCCGTCTTTGGTTAGAAAAGTTAGGCTATTCAGTCCGCACCTTGGCTGATAACCGCGGTTTTACCTTTAGTTTTAAAAAAGAATATGGTTTGGTGACCTGTGACCTTTCTGGCAATGCTTTAGCGATACAACTTGGGGAAGAATTCGAAGATCATTTAAAAGCTTAAATTACTTCGCTTTTAACGCGAAAGATCAATTTCAAGCATCGCAAAATTTAATACCCAGCCAGCCCGTTTCGATGGGCTTTTTTTATCGCCCTTAAATTTCAGGCAAAAAAAAACAAGGCATTAACCTTGTCTCTTTTGAGTGGTGGGGACGGAGAGACTCGAACTCTCACACCTCGCGGCGCTGGAACCTAAATCCAGT
>CANQWW010000057.1 GCA_947627655.1 uncultured Acinetobacter sp.
CTACACGACCTGGACCCATGATGTCTTCAATTTTTGCACACATATCTGCACGCATATCATGTGAAGAATCAACTGGAGGAACCGGGAAGTAACCGCCTTTCACACGTGGACGGTGACCAGAGTTACCAGACTCATAATCTTTAGCAGTTGACCAGGCAGCTTCTTCAGCGATCAATGTATGGCGCGCGCCAGACATATCGATTTCCCATTTTACTTCGTCAAATACGAAGAATTCTGGTTCTGGACCAAAGAATGCAGTATCACCGATACCTGTTGATTTTAAATATTCTTCTGCACGGCGAGCGATAGAGCGTGGGTCACGGTCATAGCCTTGTCCAGTTGAAGGTTCAATGACATCACAAGTCACAACAACTGTCGGCTCAGCGAAGAACGGGTCGATAAAACCTGTTTCAGCATCTGGGCGTAAAATCATGTCTGACGCTTCAATACCTTTCCAGCCAGCGATTGAAGAACCATCGAACATTTTACCGTCTTCAAATGTGTCTTCATCGATAGTGTCTGCTGGGTAAGTCACGTGTTGTTCTTTACCTTTAGTGTCTGTAAAACGGAAATCTACCCATTTTGCGCCACTTTCTTGGATGAGTTGAAGGACCTTGTTCGCCATGCTCAATTTGCTCCGATGTTTTTTTGTTGCACCTAGGGAGTGCGTGTTAGTAGTTGGTAGTTATTAAGCAATTACCGTACCAACTTTTAAAAGTATAGCCAAAATCTTGAAATCCTTACTAGAACACGTGGATTGTAGAAAATACTTTGCCGCTATTATACTGTTTCAATTATTAAATGCACTATATTCAAGCATTCTAAGCCCTTTTTGTTTTTGTAACTTTAGCACTGCACTCAAATAGTGCGACTGATTTGCCCTATGTGTTACTTCAAGTAACTTCTACCGATTTTAGGTAGTTTTACTTCACTTTAGGTGAGTTCTTAAGCACCTTTATGAGGTTTTTTGTATTTTCTTTTTAATATTCAGCTTTTCTTAACATTTTTAGCTTGTTCTTTTTTCACCAATTTAAGTCGTTTTAGACAAATAATGACGCAGATCAGCGTATAAATAATTTTTTGCTCATGATCAAATGTTGTTTTTTGAAGCAGCTTAAATCTTTGGATAAATATCGATCCGTTGCTCTTTACTTTCCTCTTCACACTGTGTTTAAAGCTGCATTTTTTGCTTTTAGTAGGTGTTTACCTGCTCTGATCACCCTTGTTTATTAATCTCAGCAGAAAAACTGGGCAAATTGTTGCGCTTCTTCCCGTTATCCATCCATTGCATTCTTTACTCTCACATCGTTGTGTTTATTAAAGTCGGTTGCGAGTCTCTTCTGATGGGCTTAAAAGATATTCAGGCTGCGTGTTAAGAACTTAGATTTGACTATTCGCCATTACCACAGCATTTCAAAAGAAATAAAAGCGTTCATATATCTAATTCAAATTTTTATATGATTTATTGAGTGACCTATAAATGATTAGGGCATGCGCTTAAATAGTTAACAATCATGGTAATCTGCTTCTAGGGATTTCACTGCACCATACCAGGCAATCCCCATCAGTAGAATACTAATACCCGCAACTCCTATTATTAAATTAACCATTATTATCTCCCGAACACATTGATTAATTTGGGCAAGGTGATGAGATCATCATTCATTATCTGATCTTTAAAAACAGCATACAAATCGTAAGTTACAGTTTAATTAAGTTACCACTCATTCAGTTTTTTAAACTATATAGAGAGTAAAAAGTCCTGATTAAGGGGCATTTGACCCGGGTATATTGCAGCGTATTTTCTTGTATAAAATTCATCCACTTAGTTTCCCAAATTATGTGACTTTTTTCTTTCCTAGAGATGGATCTTGGTTGAGCTGAATAATTGATACGCCATAGAACAAAGTATCTGTATCAATCGCCAGCTAAAACAACGGGTTAAAAGTCATGAATAGGTTATGGTGTGGCGTATGCCTGAAAACTGGCATGATGAATACGATGGTGACAAGTACGCACTTGAGAACACAAAAATATACTTACAGATGTATGCGGCCACGAACTGAAAGGTAACAAATAGTCCGAATCAACCTAGCCATCACAGATATAAAAAGTCATCTGAAATAACCCACGAATACACTGCTGTCCTATAGTTGAAGTGATTCAGTTTAAGCTACGCGCGTGTGGCAGGGATGCCATACATTACCCATCCTTACGCTGCGTTTTAAAGCAGTGCTTAAAACTGGCTCAGGACGTCGTGTATGGGTAATAAAAGACTTTTCTTGCGAACTCAAAATATATTTTGAGTTCTCATTTGGGTCTTTCCAAAGTAGGGTTCTGCCTACACAAATCCATTGAAACTTTTAAACAAAATATGAGGCTGTGTAATATTTAACTATAAATGTGTATAAATTTCATATAGTTAAATAAATTTTTTATTGCTTCATATAAATCTAGTTAAAATTGTGGGACAACAGTGCCCACGAATATCAATTCCTCCTTCTTTACGTCCATCCATGTGCTGCTTTTAATACTTCATTTCTTCGACTCAGTTGAGGTTGATCTGCCCCTTATCACCCTTGTTCATTTATCTAAGCAGAAAAACTGGGTAAATTGTTGCGCAGTAGATTCATAATATTTGCTATGATGATTGTCGCTTTATTTTCACGCAATGAAATCAACAGTTTAGTCATTTCTCTCATGACGACCACACTGGCCATAAAGCACGTTCTAGATTACTCAAGCACATTTAAGTGCATTAATTTCAACAGGTTAAGCTCATGCTTTTAATGATCGACAACTATGACTCCTTTACTTACAACATCGTCCAGTATTTTGGCGAACTGAATCAGGAAGTAAAAGTAGTCCGTAATGATGCCGTGACATTGGAAGATATTGAGCGATGGCAACCCAAGTATTTAGTGATTGGCCCTGGCCCATGTTCTCCAAGTGAAGCCGGTATTTCGATTCCTGCGATTCAGCACTTTGCTGGCAAGATTCCGCTGTTAGGCGTATGTCTGGGCCACCAAAGTATTGGACAGGCATTTGGCGGCAATATCGTACGTGCTAAACGTGTCATGCATGGCCGTCTGTCCGATATGTATCACAGTGATCAAGGTATTTTCAGCAACCTGCCCTCACCTTTTGCCGCGACCCGTTATCACTCGCTGGTGATTGATCAGGCGAGCTTGCCGGACTGCCTCGAAGTAACCTGCTGGACCAATGAAGAAGATGGCTCTATGGAAGAGATTATGGGAGTGAAACATAAGACATTGCCGGTCGAAGGCGTGCAGTTTCACCCAGAATCCATCCTGAGCCAGCATGGCCATCAAATCTTTAAAAACTTTCTTGAAATTTATGCATAATGAGCGGATTACCACGAATGAATATTCAACAAGCGTTAAGCAATATTACTAAAAACATTCACCTGACTCAGGAACAGATGCAGGACGTCATGCGTAGCATCATGTCAGGCGAAGCCACTGATGCACAGATTGGCGCCCTACTTATGGGTCTACGCCTGAAAGGCGAAAGTATTGATGAAATCACGGCAGCAGCTCGCGTAATGCGTGAACTGGCCACTAAAATTGATGTGAGTGATATACCCTATCTGGTGGATATCGTCGGTACGGGCGGTGATGGTCAAAACCTGTTTAACGTTTCTACCGCATCTGCTTTTGTAATTGCAGCAGCTGGAGCAACCATTGCCAAACACGGCAACCGTGGTGTATCGACTAAATCTGGTTCTTCGGACTTACTGGAACAGGCCGGGATTAATCTGGATCTGAACATGCAGCAGACCGAACGCTGTATCCGGGAAATTGGCGTTGGCTTCCTATTTGCACCCAATCATCATAAAGCGATGAAATATACCATTGGCCCACGCAAAGAATTAGGTGTTCGCAGTATTTTCAATTTACTCGGTCCACTCACCAATCCGGCCGGAGTTCAACGTCTAGTGATTGGTGTCTTCTCCAATGAATTATGCCGTCCGATTGCAGAAGTGATGAAACAGCTCGGTGCAAAACACGTGATGGTGGTACATTCTCATGATGGTCTGGATGAAATCAGTCTGGCATCTTCCACCTTTGTGGCCGAGTTAAAAGAGGGAGAAATCACTGAATGGGAAATCACCCCTGAAGCGGTAGGTATTACCTCACAAACCCTGACCGGTTTAGTGGTCGAAAACTCGGCAGAAAGCCTGAAACTGATTAAAGATGCATTAAGCAAAAAGAAATCTGAGATGGGTGAAAAAGCCGCCGATATGCTGGCCTTAAATGCTGGTGCCGGTATTTATGTGTCTGGTCTGACGACGAGTTATCAGCAAGGCGTAGCACTGGCACATGATATTATTTACGGTGGTCAGGCTTTAGAAAAAATGGGAATTCTCGGTGAGTTTACTAAGACGTTAAAAGAATATGACGCATAAGACGACAGGAATATAAATGATGGTTGATATTGCAAATACGATTCTCGGTAAAATTGTCGATCGTAAAAAAGAAGAATTTGCTGCTCGTTTGAAGCAGAAAAGCTATAAAGATGTAGAAGAACTCGCACAAGGCGCCACGCCAGTTCGTGGTTTTGCCCAGTCTTTAATTTCGAAACGTCCTGGCGTGATTGCGGAAATCAAGAAAGCCTCTCCATCCAAAGGAATTATTCGCGAGAATTTTAATCCGGCAGAAATTGCAGCTCAGTATCAGGAAGCTGGGGCTGCCTGTCTGTCTGTACTGACCGATGTCGATTTCTTTCAGGGTGCTGATGAAAATATTCAAATTGCACGCTCTAGCTGTGACCTGCCAGCGCTACGCAAGGATTTCCTGATTGATCCTTATGGTGTGATCGAAGCGCGTGCCCTGCATGCAGACTGTATCTTGTTGATTGTCGCCAGCCTGTCAGACCAGCAATTAGAAGAAATGTCAAAAACGGCGTTTGAACAGCATCTGGATGTCTTGGTTGAAGTACATGATGAAGCAGAGCTTGAACGTGCACTACGTCTAGATGCACGTTGTTTATTAGGCGTCAATAACCGCAATCTGAAAACTTTTGATGTTGATTTAAATACCTCATTGCGTCTGAAAAAATTACTTGATCCATCGCGTCTGCTGGTGACTGAAAGTGGGATTGCCACTCCTGCCGATGTAGCGATGATGCAAGAACATGATATTCATGCCTTTTTGGTTGGTGAAAGCTTTATGAAGCAGCCACGCCCGGATCATGCTTTCCGTGAATTGTTTGGTGAGCCTGAGTCTGTTTAAAATATTTATTTAAAAAGCCCCATCTCAGTATGGGGCTTTTTTATTTATTTCGACCAACCCAGCCTATAGAATTCTCACCTAATGATCGAAATAAGATATTAATTTTTCGAATTCCGGGAGTTCAGTATACTGTTCATTAACCTTGTTTTCATCTGCCCAATCGACTTTAGTATTTAGACAAAAACTCAATTTTTTCTGAATTTTGGGTGCGCTTTCTAACAATCCTAATGGAATCCAGATCAATGAAGTTGTACTAACCGGATTAGGTACAGGCGAGCCACAGCGTTGGCAAAAATGGGAACGAAAGCCAGTCTCTTTTTGATAATATGAAATTGAAGACTGCCCTGATATCCATTGGAAATATTGCAGATTGACTAAACTAGCTGCATTCGCGGCTGTACCACTTTGTTTACGGCATAAACTGCAATGACAATGGTACATAGTATGAATATCGGTATTTACTCTGAACCGTACCTTGCCACACAAACAACTTCCTGAATAACTCATTTTTTATTTTCTAGGCTTTATTGATTTATATTTAAGAAAAAATATTCTAAAGATGCAATAGAACATGAGATAAAAGGAAAAAAATCATGAATTATTTTCTATTTAAAGCTTATCAAGCTATTCAATAATAGAAAACCATCTAGAAATTAAATCTAGGTTTAGAATAAGTTAGATTTAATGCAATTCAGTTCTCCTTTCAGTTATTTAAGACTATAATTTAATAGAATTCAGTACCTCTCCCCGTTTCCAGATTATGAGCAAACACGATTCTTCGCTGTCCAAAGAACAGTTCAATTTGCTAAAGCAATTTAAAAAGCAAATTAGCAATCCGCATCCCCATGTGGAACCAGCAGCTGCGCCTGTGGTCAAGACCCCTGAACAAGAACAGGAAGAAGACCTGGAACTGTTCCATAAACAGATGCAGGGTGTGCAGAAAATCAACCATAGCAATGTGGCCAAAATCGACAAACCGCTCAAGAAAAAAGTGGATGCGCAAACCCTCGCCAAACGTGCTGCAGCCGAAGGCCCTATGCAAACCGATGACGCGGCCCTGTCCGATACGCAGGCCATGCTAAATCCAGTCGGCAGTCAGGCTACGCTCAGCTATCGCATCGCGACTTTACAGCATAAAGTTTTTGAAGATTTAAAAGCCGGCAATCTGCGCTGGTATGAAGCTGTAGATTTACATGGCTGTACGGTGGAAGAAGCGCGTCAGGCTGTGCTGCAAATCATCCAGATCGCCAAAGATGAAAACCAGAACGTGATTAAAATCGTGCATGGCAAAGGCCCTGAAGCGGTGTTAAAAACCTATGTGAATGGCTGGTTACGTCAGCACCGTGATGTACTCGCTTTTGTCAGTGCGCCCGAAAATCAGGGCGGTACGGGCGCTGTCCTGGTTCTGCTCAAACGTTCAGAAAAAAATCCAAAGTTCAAACAATGATCGATTAGCGCCAAATTAAGGCATTGTAATAGTTTTCTGCTACAATGCCGACCTTGTTCTTTCTCAGTGATAAGTGAATACGTCATATGACTATGCAGCAATCTTACGCAAACATTCTTACTGCCGTTGGTGAAGATTTAAATCGCCCTGGTCTCAAAGATACGCCTATGCGTGCTGCGAAAGCTTTTTCGTATTTAACTTCCGGTTATAGTCAAACTTTAGAAGAAGTCACCAATAATGCGGTATTTCCATCTGATAACCGTGAAATGGTTTTGGTGAAAAATATCGAATTTTATTCACTGTGCGAACATCATTTATTGCCATTTTATGGTCGTGTACATATTGCCTATTTACCTGAAGGCAATGTGCTCGGCTTGTCTAAATTTGCCCGTATTACGGAAATGTTTGCGCGTCGTTTGCAAATTCAGGAAAACCTGACCCAGCAAATTGCTGAAGCAGTTGCAGAAGTGACCCAAGCACGTGGTGTCGCAGTGATGATCGATTCGGCTCATATGTGCATGATGATGCGTGGTGTCGGTAAACAGGAATCGACCACTCGTACTGTTTCATTTATTGGCGACTTCAAAACCAATAAAGATGAGCGCCGTGAGTTTTTGAGTGCCGTTCCTGAAGCTTACTGATTTAACAGTATAAGATTTTTAAAGCCTTAACATGTGTTGAGGCTTTTTTATAGGTGATGTAATTTATTCAATTTTTACAATAGACGGGATATGTGATGTCAACAATCTGGCTTGCTGGGCAAGGAAAAACTGAAAGCGAAACAAGCATTGACTACCCGCGCCCAGACCGTTTAGTCAAAGGCAATCCTCAGCGTCTGACCCAAAGCCTGTATGAGCATCCACATATGAATTGCGGTATTTGGGAATGCGAGGTTGGCGCATGGAATATTGTCTTTGCGGACCATAAACAGGAGTTTTTTACCATTCTTGCAGGTGTAGTGCGTCTGCATGATGCTCAGCAAGAAAGCTATATAGAAATCAAAGCCGGTGATGCCGGTGTGATTCCACCCGGTTTTATCGGCACCTTTGAAGTCATCGAAGCAGTCAAGAAATACTTTGTTGTGGTAGAAGCCTAAGACCTGCGCTTGCAGGTTTTTTCTATTTTCATTTTATCTGTAAGAGTTCTCCTCTTACATAACCCCTCTCCTCTTCCAGTTCTCTATCCCTTATATTATTTTTCAGTTTTTGCAATTTGGCAGAAGCTGGACTCTGTTGCAGCCTAAGTTAACTAAGCAATAGCACGTAAAATTCCCAGCAGGATCAATATGATAAAAAAAGCGTCTACTTCTAAAGCTCCCCGGCGATCTTCCCGCGTACAATCTAGCAGTTTTGACTATACACTCGATTTTAAGAAAATTAATTTTCGCAAGCATCCCGAATACTACCGTATCGGGCGTGGCGAACAAGGTGTGTTGTCTGTAGAACCGTATAAATCAGAAATTCTGCCGCATTGGCGCTTTGCTGATGAAGAAAAAGCCAAAGAAAGCAGTACAAAAATATTTGCCATGTTTTTGGATTATTTAGCCCAGGAAGATTTTGTCGGCGCAGACATGGCCCGAAAATTCCTGCAAATGGGGTATACCCGGGCACGACGTTATGCCAATCATAAAGGGGGCAAAAAATATGTTGGCCCGGTTCCCGAGGATAAAAAGGGTTTAAGCGGTGCGCATGGCCGTGAGGAACGACCACGCAGTTCAGAAGATCCTGTCAAAGCAGCGGCAGCGAAAATATTTAAACAAAAATGGGATGAAGCCCGGATTCACCCCACTTATCTCGAACAGAAAAAGAAATTTCAGGACTGGATTCAGTCTTTAGAATCTAGCACATGATTCTGCTTAGTTGAGGACTGCTTGATGAAGAGATATATTCCCGGAAGAATCTTGTCCTAGATGCACTCGGTTACGACCATTATTTTTGGCTAAATATAATGCTGCATCCGCACTCTCCAGGAATTTTTGAAAGCATATAACAAATCATCGGATGAATAATGCTTACAGATTTATTCCCACTGTTGTGCCAGCATATCTAGACATGCATTATCCATTTGTTCCCACCCCAAAAAATAAACTGCCAATATAGCAAATCTCAGTTCATATATGATCTAAGTGGAATCAGTATGTTGATGACTATAAAGGCAAGAAGTTAAAAAATAGGGTGATATTACCAATATTCGATCAATTTAAAATTAAACTCCTTATTTTTAGAGGATTTACTCAGTTTTTCCTAGCCTAAAAATAATAGACATAGCCCAGGTTCCATGCTTGCCAGTCACGCTGATTTTGCGCCTGATACTGCCAGCCGCCACGTATTGCATATTGGGCATTAAACGTGTATTGCAGCTGGGTATTTAACCTGAATTGCCATTCATGTGAATCCTCCCAATAAGGCAGTTCAATCTGCACCACACTATTCAGATAATCCGTCCAAATATTTTGACAGCCCGCTGTAGGCCCTATGCCCGCTCGCCACCCATTATCCAAGGCCTGACCCGCCTGTAGATGATGCTGCAGTTGTACATAACACAAATGCTCACGCTCGGCATCCGCCCAGCTATAGCCAGCTTGTACCTTGAAATTCGCCACCCCATGCTGTTCATATTCGCTAAACTGTCCCTGACCATCCAGCGCTTCCTGCTGCCAGCCCAGATTAAAGCCCCAAGATAAGGGGGTTTTAAAGGCATTAATCGGGTTATATGAGTTTACGGTCAGTAAATCCAGATATTCCAGTTTGAATTCATCCTCCCGATATTGCAGTGCAGCATTTAAAAACAGCAGCTGTGTACCGGTCCGTAATCCACCTTGTGGATCAATCAGATCATGATAAGCCTGCCGATGGCCGAGTCGGATAAAGCTATCGCCTTGTACTTTTCCAGTTTCCAGCAGCAGATTGCGTGCATGATGGCTCTGGGTCGGATCAATCTTCGGGGTTTTAGGCGCCTGACGTTGTTTATCGATATTTAACTGACTGCGTAAGCCCAACAGTGCGCGAAAGCGCGGCTGAGCAAAATTTTCATCCACTTCCTGACGTAAAAAATCCAGATATAAATGGTCATAGGCCATTTCCAGTATTTTGGCCTGATTTTCCGCTGAATCATTCTGCAAGCGAGCAGGCATCGCTTGAGGTTCTGCGTAGGCAATCTGATGCGCAGTTTTTGCCAGGGCTTTGCCATGCTGACGGGACTGCGACAGCAACTGAGTTTCTAATGCCGGTCGATAAATTTTCTGACGCACCAGACCATGCTGTTCTACAACTTTTAAGGTTTCTACTGGAATGGCAGCTGAATGAAACTGTTGCTGTAAATTCAGGCCCGGTCGAACCAGATCCAGTAAACCGAGCAAGCGATAGGCACAGTTATCATTAATAAAATAATACGGGAAGCTGACCTGCTGCATTTCCCAAAGATGCTGTACTAAAAACCGGGTTTCTTCTGGACTGAGATTAAGTTCATATTCCCATAAATCTCGGCTTTCAAAATCGCCATATTCTTTGACCTTGCGATAATACGGCATTAAAGAATATTCACCCGGATATTGTCCGGTCAGCCCCTTCCAGGCAAAAGACCAGTTGTCATTACTGTCTACTGTTGCAGCGTAGTTTACCGCATAGGAAACCAGCTTCAGTTGCTGCTGATCTTTGGGATCCAGACGCAACAAGGTATGCCCGAACATGGAGCTGGGATTACCCATATAGTCGGTGGCATAAATTAACGTGGCTTGATAAGGCTTAACCTCATTGATCCAGCGCTCCAGGTCAGGACAGCTGACCTCAGGTAACTGTGCTTCACGAATCTGCAATTGCTGCATGAGCCAGGCACTACGGGCAGGAAATTTACAGCGCATGGACTGATTTTCTGCAGCAGGCTGAAATAATGCCTGTATGTTCTGTTGTAATTCTTGCTGTAAGTTTTTTTGGCCTGTTGCGGCCAGAAAGTAACCTGGATAAGTGACTTCACTCTGACCTTGTTTATCCGCATACATCAGACGTTGCCAGGTGTCTGCCTGATGAAGTTTCAGTTGATCAGCACGGTCAATATAGTCTTGGACCACACTCGGGATAGAGGCTGCGATACACAGCGGACTCGACAGCAAGGCTGCAAGTAAAAAAGCATATTTCATTCAGTCAACGTATTCTTGCAATTCTGATATTCATAAGAAAACCCTGCTGAAAAGCAGGGTTTTTAAAACATGATTTAGATATAAGCTTTTAATACTTCATCTTGCGCCATGACTTGCTGTAATGTACTCAGAACTTGCAGGGTATTTTCATTCTCTGCTGCATAGATATTAGAAAAATTCTGTTTTGACACGCTGAAGAAACGCGCTTTATCTTCAGATTTAATATTTAACAATTCTGCCAGTACATTCAGGCTTTCACCTTCGCCGACTGCCATATCACGTGCTAAAGCTTCAGCATTTTCATTGGTAAAAGTCACCACCTGTGCCGTGACGGTACCGCCCTGACTACAGCCTAAAGTACCAAAAGTGATCCCAAGCCACTGGTTGGTGAAAATAGCATTGGTCGTACCTGCCAGCAGTTTAGGAATAATCCCGCTCTGACCTGCCCATACCTGACTACCAATACCACAACCAACATCATTGTCAGCCATCGCTACATTTGAACCAGCCACCAATACTGCAGCAAGCATAATTTTTTTCAACATAGGTGTTCTCCAATTATTCTCATGTCATCTTTGTTATTCATATCATTATGTAATTTATATTACACCTTCAGGAGATTAGCCTGAACTTTGAGCGCACACAATAAAAAAGTGTATATTTGGGCTAAACATTTTTTTGTTTTTAAGAGCCTTTTAAACGCCATTCACCTTGAGCATTTCGCTGACCCAGAATCTTCATCACCAGCACCAGACTTAATAGTAATAACAAATACCAGGAACCGAGTTTACCCCAACCCACCATATGCCACTTTGCAACCTGACTTGGATACAACCAGATTTGATAAAAGGTGCTGATATTTTCTGCGATCCAGATAATAAAGGCCAGCAGCAGCAAAACCGGTAGCATGGGCAGCTGTAATTGATGACGATTCAATTGAAAATGAATCCGGGTTTTCCAGAAAACCACCCCACTCCAGATAAACAGCAGCAACCGATAATCCGGAATAAAAAACTTGCTCATGAAATTGATATAGGACAAGAGCGCTAAAGCCAGCATATTGGTAAAACTTGGCAAACGCTCAAAAGACACCTGGAACAGGCGTAAAGAGCGGGCAAAGAAACTGCCTACTGCCGAATACATAAATCCAGCAAATAACGGTACAGTCAAAATTTTAAAAATTGCGGGTTGCGGATACTGCCAGGAGGCAATGGCAGGATGGGTCAGGAAAATCTCCATCACCATGGCCAGAACATGAAATAGCGCAATAACTTTAGCTTCTGCCCAGGATTCCAGTTTGGCATATACCAGAACCACCTGAATGCTTAAGGCATAAAACAACAGATAGTCATAACGATAGAAACCATAGAACAGTTCACTTCCCATAGAAGCTGTCAGGGCAAAGGCCAGCAGCAGCAGAATCCCAAATAAGGCAGCCGCAGCTGCCTTAAATGAAAACTCAAACCCTGATTTAATGACATCAATCAAGGCAAGATCCTATAAATATTTTGCGCTGTACTCATGTACGGTATCGATAAACACTTTCGGATTGGCGGGATCGACCCATTGGGTAATCCCATGTCCTAAATTGGCAATATAACCGGTCTTTTCACCATTGGCATAGGCATCATCCAGCATCAGCTTGGTGGCTGTGGCAATCGATTCATGTGAGCCATATAAGGTCGCTGGATCAAGGTTACCTTGCAGTGCAGCATGACCTGCAACAGTTTGACGCGCCACATTAAGCGGTGTGGTCCAGTCCAGACCCAGTGCATCAGCACCCGTTGCCACCATTGGCTCTAACCACTGACCGCCGCCTTTGGTAAACAGAATGACCGGAATCTTGCGGCCATCTTTTTCACGCTGCAAACCATTGACAATTTTTTGCATATAATTCAGCGAAAATTCAATATATTCGCGATGTGCCAATGCGCCGCCCCAGCTATCAAAAATCTGGACTGCCTGCGCACCTGCATCAATCTGGGCATTCAGATAATCGATCACAGCATCAGCCAGACGTGAAAGCAAAGCATGCAATACTTCAGGCTGGGCATACATCATCTGCTTGGTGAAACGGAAATCTTTACTTGAACCACCTTCCACCATATAGGTGGCCAGCGTCCATGGACTGCCCGAGAAACCAATCAGTGGCACCTGACCACCCAGCGCTGAACGAATGGTCGAAACCGCATTCATGACATAATCCAGATCGGATTTGGCATTAAAGGCAGGCAAGTTCGCAACATCCTGTTCGGTACGTACAGTTTTATGAAATTTTGGCCCTTCACCGACTTCAAAATAAAGCCCCAGACCCAGTGCATCTGGAATGGTCAAAATATCAGAAAATAAAATAGCCGCATCCAGTTCATAACGGCGCAAAGGCTGCAGCGTGACTTCACAGGCGAAATCAGTATTTTTACAAAGCGAAAGGAAGTCACCGGCTTTCGCGCGAGTTTCACGATATTCTGGTAAATAACGGCCTGCCTGACGCATCATCCATACAGGTGTGGTATCTACAGGTTCACGTAACAATGCGCGCAGAAAACGATCATTTTTTAAGGTCGTCATTCACATTCCTATCCGTCTTTGAAATTGACACCCATCATAGCAAAAAGGCCGCATTTTTAATAACTTCACATGACTTTAAAAACCGATCATACTAAGTGGAGATTTCGCAGGTTTCACAAAACAACTACTGCATCTCCATAGTTTTTCTGTAATACTTATTACGTTATTTAAATAGTTAATGAATTAATTAGGTTGAATTACATGTTCGTTCGCACAATGCTCGCAATGAGTTTAAGTTGCATTTTTGCAGGTACTACCTTCGCTGCTTCTGCTACTGAACAGCCATTAAATCCACAGCCTGTGACTGATGTTGCCATTCAAGATCCGATTGATGTTGCCGTTCAAGATCCAATTGATCCGCTTGCGACTGAGGCGTCTGCAGCCCAGCCTGCTGAGGTTACAATTACGGCTCAAGAACAACGTGACCTGTATGAAGCTTCTGAGACTCTGAATGACCTTCAGGAAACTGAAGATCAGTCTGCGGATATTGGTGCTGCCCCTTCTGCATCTCCTGAGCCTGCTGCGACCACAGCAAATAAAGGTTCATGGACACTGAATGGCCTGAATAATGCTGACTGGTATGAAAATATCGGTAAAGGTCAGTTCCCTGTTTATGCACGTGCGCACGTCATGCTGAATAATGCCCATGCATCTCCAGGTGCAATTGATGGTACCAGTGGTAAAAATACCCTGAAAGCCATTGCCTCATTCCAGCAAATGAATGGGATTAAACCCACTGGAACATTAACCAAAGAGACCTGGGATAAACTGCTCCAGCGTCAGGGTTCTAAGCCAGCCTTTATTGAATATACCATTACTGCTGCAGACCTGAAGACGCCTTTGGCAAAATCGATTCCGTCAGATTATGCCTTACAAGCCAAAATGCCGGGTCTGTACTATACCCGCATGTCGGAAATGCTGGCTGAAAAATTCCATATGGATGAGGACTTCCTGAAGAAACTCAACCCAGGTGCAAATTTCAGTAAAGAAGGTCAAAAACTTCTGGTCGCCAATATTCGTAATGAAGTGCCTGAAAACATTCATCTGATTGTTGCGCACAAAGGTGCCAAACAGCTGTATCTGTTTAACAACAAAAATCAGATGATTGGCTCTTTCCCGGCAAGTATTGGTAATACCAGTACACCTTCCCCAACGGGTACTTATAAAATTACAGGCGTCGCACGTAATCCGCATTACAGCTATTCACCATCTAACTTTGTGCAAGGCAATAACACCAAGCCATTGACGTTACCACCTGGTCCAAACGGTCCTGTAGGCAATATCTGGATTGGTCTGAGCAAGAAATCTTTTGGTATTCACGGGACATCAAACCCATCAATGATTTCTAAATCATATTCGCATGGCTGTATCCGTCTAACCAACTGGGACGCAAATGATCTGGGCCGTAAGGTGAAATCTGGCGTAACTGTACGTTTCTTGGAATAATCGGTTAATATTGATCTGACGTAAGGTGTTTGGTTTTCGAGCTGAACACCTTTTTTAAACATTTTATAAAAATACGCATCCTGACTGAATCAGGCCAGTAAAATATTTTCATTGCTAGCAGATCATCATAAGCTACTGTTTTAGCAATATTTATAACAATAGCACAAAACGTATATTAGAAAAATAAAAGGTTTTTGATCCATGCCTGATCTCTTTAAATTTTTCCCCGCTGCCAGTGCTCTCCTGTTCAGCACTTTATGTACATTCAGTCATGCCGAACTGGAAGAAGAAATCATCAATGTAATTTATCTGAATGCCGAACTGGATGATGACAAAGATGCTTCAATCTATCCAGAAAACTGGTCAGATACAAAAAAAAATCAGCATTGACACTTATGATCCTCACCAAGATAGCTCACAATATTATCTCAGCAATCCGCGCTATTTTGTCATTAATGGCCAGAATGCGGTGCACTACTATCCTTTGTCAGAGCAAGCCAATCCAGCGCTGCTCTATACACGTGTAGGCGGTAGCCATTATTTCGCATTGGCACAATCTTATGGCACGGCGCGACAGCCTATCCAGATTAAAGCGCAATTAGCACATAAGTTAAAAGACCATCAGCTATTTAGCATTCAATCGTATGATAAAAACCTGGTGATGCTGTTTCGAAGCCGTTATTTTCATACTCCTGAGGAAATGCAGCGCAATATCACGTTTAGCCGCAGCTTCAGTAGCTATTTTTACCGTTCCAGCTATGAGCTGATTGAAATGACCACGGCTGCCAAAATTTTACATCGCATACGCTTTACCGCCCCGACTCCAGAAAACGGTATGGGTTTTGGCCTCAGTATGCTCAGTGACGAGATCCTTGAATACACCACACGTACCCCTGGGGATTACCAGACACTCAAACCCTATGATATTGAGCATCGCTATGAGTACCAGAATGGTGAACTGAACAAACATATCAGCACAAGCTTCCTCACCGTCAGTCAACGCATTGCCTTACGTGACCAGAAAGAAGGAGTCAATATGCAAAATATAGAAGATGAATACCGTGAATCGCAGCGCAATAAAACCCCAAGACCTAGCAGCTGTCTGGAAGATTAT
>CANQWW010000058.1 GCA_947627655.1 uncultured Acinetobacter sp.
CCCAAAACGGAGCGACCCACGACATGGCTTGAACAAGTATAAAACCACAAAACAACGCCACCGCTGACAACGGTTCAACATTGCTTAAAATCAAAATGAATCCAATAATCACAATTGTAAACTTACCGAGCATGCCCCTATACATGTTCGATAGAACTTGTTTGGAAGCTCGAGCGCCCGCAGCACGGAACGACTGCCAAGAAAAATAGCAGCTCGCCAGCCAACAAACGAGTGCACCCAAGGCTGCACTCAGGGCTGCGGTTGTATCCTTGAGGGCCCAACCTAACAACGCTGCAACGGGTATCATTATTGCTTGTAAGATGACTAAAGCTTTCGCTAATCGTCGGTCAATCAAGCGACTAGTTCGGCTCATTAATTATTCACTCACAGCAATCATGCTTGACAAGTTTAGCTGATGATTATTTTTAATCGCAGGCATTATAGAGTTACACCCCTGAACATGCAATCTTTTCCCGAGCTTAGGCTGGAAATATTCAAGGGGTCTAATCGTTTTTAAACTAGTCAAAATATGTTTACTTTCTGATCATTATCGAGAATTTAGCACACATTTGCTCGTTTCAGCAGCTAATTGCTGCCAACCTTGCACAAAGTCCCCTGCCCCACTCATGCTTTCGTCTACATGCTGGAAAACTACCGGGTTCAGTTTTTGGTACTGGTTGGCATTGGCATGACCCTCTGCCAGCAGGCACATTTTGCTCTGCATACGCGTGTCCTGCAGGAACTTGATTTGTGCCACGGTTGGAGAAACATGCGGATCATCGGTCAGTGCCCCCATAAACTTCAGATTCAATGGGCGTTCCAGATATTGGTAGGCATCGTGATAAGACCAGTAAGGCTGTGCTTTAGAACTGGAATGATAACGCTGTGCCGTCAACAACATGCTTTGGGCAAAGCTGCGGGCATTGTTCCAGTACGCTTCCCGGTGTTGTGGCTTTTGCTGGGAACGTAATGCCGCAATAAAGAAACCGATCCGTACCGCATTGTTCGGATCCAGCCAGACATGTGTATCTACAGTATTGTTTAACGCCTCACCACGCGGATTACGCATCGGCAATGTGGTCAAAATACCGGACTCTAAAATCGCGATACCTTTATGACTATCATTTAGGACTTTAGCCAAGGGAGCTTCATGCGCCTGACCCAGCCAGATGACCAAATCAGCATCCTGGATGGTTTTACGATGGGCCGGGGTCAGACTGACATCATGCCCTGTCTGATTAGCCAATAATAAGGTCGGCTGCTCTACCCCTTGGGTAATTTTCTTGGCAATCAGGTAAATCGGGTGTGTAGACACCACCAAGCTCTGTGACCAGCTCAAGGTGCTCAATAAAGCCAAAGTACAAAACGCAAGAAAACGGGACATGGGAGAAAATCACAACGAAGAAACCAAGTGTTATAATATAACAAAATCGCAAAAATACCTATGCCTGATCGAAACTCGATACGCTTCATGGTAAGATTTAAAATTCTTTTAATTTCAGTTTCGCACTTGAGGTGAACTATGGGTGCATGTTCGCATGAACATCACAACGCATTGCATGGCGTACACGACCATCCAAACGTCGCGCAACGTCTAGCAGAAGCAGAAAACTTCTGTGCAGCTACGGGTGCACGTCTTACCCCTTTGCGCCGTGAAGTTCTGGAACTGATTTTAAATGCCTCAGCACCGATGGGTGCTTATGACCTGCTGGCCAAAATCAAGAACAATAGCGATCGTCCCGCTGCGCCGCCAACCGTCTACCGCACCCTCGACTTTTTATTAGAAAAAGGCTTTATTCACCGTCTGACCTCGATTAATGCCTATATTCCCTGCTGCCATCCGCGTGAAGGCCATCAGGCCGCATTCTTGATCTGTACCGAATGTAAAGTGGTTAAAGAAGCCTCTGCACAAGGTCTGCTTGACCAGCTTGATGCTCTGGCAAGCTCCGATAATTTTGATGCCCGCCATAGCATTATTGAGATTTCAGGAATGTGTCAGCAGTGTCGCAAGCAAGCCTAAGCACATCAGCATTGATTCAGCTGTCCAAGATTTGGGTCAAGATTGATGAACGAGATATTCTAAAATCGATCGATTTCTCTTTGCAGGAGAAAGAGATTGTCACCTTGATTGGACCGAATGGGGCCGGTAAATCGACGCTTATCAAGGTGATGCTGGGCATCGTGCAACCCAAATCCGGTGAGATCAAGAGCGCACGTAAACTGAAATTCTCCTATGTGCCACAAAAATTCAATCCTTCGCACAGCTTGCCACTACGGGTCAAAGACCTGTTAGCGCTGGAAAAATGTCCCGCTGCTATAAAAGCGGAGATTATTCGCGACACCGGCATCGCCAAGCTGGAAAATTCCAAAGTCCAGCAACTATCTGGCGGTGAGCGTCAACGGGTACTGTTGGCGCGTGCGTTATTGCGCCAGCCAGATATTCTGGTGCTGGACGAACCAATGCAAGGTCTGGATATTCAGTCTGAGGCCGAGCTGTATGAATATGTACGCAGCCTGCCAGAAAAATATGGCTGTGCGATCCTGATGGTGTCACATGACTTGCAATGGGTAATGCAAGGCACCAACCGGGTTGTCTGCCTGAATAAGCATATCTGCTGTAGTGGACTGCCAGAAAGCGTCCAGCAACATCCGGAGTATCAGGCGATTTTTGGAACCAACCGGGTGTTCTATCAGCATCATCATGACCACTGCGCGCATGGCGACTCTGCCATCCCCTGTCAGCATGATTCCCGTCCACATATTCACCCGGAACCGGAAGCTTAAGTCATGATGGACTGGTTAGCCCTTCTTTTACCTGCCTGGATCATGGGCACCCTGTTGGTATTCCTGACCGCACCCCTTGGCTGTCTGATGCTCTGGCGCCGTATGTCGTTTTTTGCCGATACGATGGCGCATGGCACTTTACTGGGGGTGGCAATTGCAGGTGCCCTGAGTTTACCTCTCTGGATGGGGGTCAGTTTTATTGCCCTGCTGTTAGTAGCGATACTGTGGATTCTCTATGATCCGCGTCTACCCAACGATGCTTTACTGGCACTCTGCTCAGCCACCCTGCTCTGCTCCGGCCTGTTATTCATTCAACATTTACCTGCGCTCAGACCAGAGTTGCTAAGTTATCTGTTCGGTGACCTGCTCACGATTTCATGGGCTGATTTACCCACTTTTGCTCTGGTGATTATTGTGGCTCTGGCAGTGCTGTATAAAAGCTGGCAGGCACAGATTCAAATCGCGATTGATCCGGACATGGCGGTCAGTGAAGGGGTGAATGCCAAATGGCAGCGCCTGATCTTTATGCTGCTGCTGGCCCTGTTTACCGTATTGGCCCTGCGTGCAGTCGGGTCTTTATTGATGGGTGCTCTTCTGGTCATTCCAGCCTTAAGCGCCCGCTTATTGGCAAACTCTCCGCGTCAAATGGTGATCTGGGCATTTGTGATTGCACAAGTGGGGATCACGACTGGCTTATGGTCAAGTGCAGCGTTCAATACTTCTACTGGCCTGACCATTGTGCTGACCATGTCGATTCTCTTTGCTGGCATTTTTTGCCTACAAAAATTTAAAAAACTGAGTTAAGTCTTATATCAAGCTAAGGTTACTTTATTCGTGCTTGTTTGCTTGATCATCAAATCCGTTACGATGGGCAAAGTAGCCTGCTCAAAGAACTGCTGCAACATCGGCTTCCGGAACAGGATGTCCGTCTCTGCCCCAAAGTCAGCGGTGGAATCCGATTCCCCGTGCACCTGCCGAAACTCAATTTGGCGATGGTCATAATGTGCTACGACAACAAGCTCAATTCACTGTCTGATCAGCCTGAAGTTTTTATTCAAAGTGACAGACATAGTCCACCACTTCATGACATAAAATTTTAAATTCGGTATGTTTGGGGACATAAAAGGACTGACCTGGCATATAGCGTTGATAGTCCTCCTCTTCACCAATATGTACCCAGCATTGTCCGGAAATGACTTCCACACGCTCGGCTACAGAAGTCACAAATATAATTGGATGTTCAGTCGGCAAGAACACCCCCAAGGTTTTTTGAGTGCCGTCGCGCAATTGAATGCGACGACTGATACAGCAACCGAGATGATGAATGGTCGGTTTTTTTAAAACCGAAACGAAATCGAATTGACCCGACATGGGAAGCCCTCTTTTATTATTTTTATGATTTGTAGCTAACATCTTTATTTAGCGGATCACATTATTATTTTTTTAGGTGATCCGTTTAAGCTTAAGCCTGATGCACTAAGCTGAGCAAAGTTGCGGCACAGGCAAATAGTACAGCAAAGCTTCGATTTAATAGCTTTTGTTGCTTTGCCGATGTCAATAATCTTAAAACTTTCGCAGCTAATCCGGTATAGCCTGCCATCACAATCAGATCAATGGTGAGCATAGTTGCGGCCATAATCACGTACTGAATCCATTGAGGTTTGGCCAGATCTAGAAACTGGGGCAGCACCGCCAATAAAAAGACAATCGCTTTAGGATTACTCATATTGACCAGAAATCCGTATAAAACCAGTTTTCCAGCTGATTTTCGGGTTAACTCATGCTGAATCTCAATTGATTGCATCGGCGCAGTCCACTGTAAATACGCCAGATATAACAGATAGCCAACTCCAAACCATTTAACGACCAGAAAAGCCCAAGGCGTGGTCGCAAAGAGTACTCCCGCCCCGGCAGCCACAATGGCAATCTGCACCAATAAGGCCAGTTGCAACCCTAAAGCATTCCAGTAACCATGCCGAAAACCATAGTTGAGTCCGCTGGACATCGAGGCGATTGCGCCAGCGCCAGGAGAAATACTGATCACCCAACATGCCAGCATGTAGGCACACCAAACTTGATAGGACATGAATCCGCTCGGCAGAAAATTTACTGCTTATTATAGGACTTTTCTTCTATATTCAGCTCAAAATCTTGATGCAATTCAATTTGCATACTATTCACCCGTTATCGCTTCAGGCAGAATAGCCCTATTGAAAATCATAAATTTTTATTACAGGAGCCATGAATGACAGCCCAATCTGTAATCTTGCCATTACCCTCAGATCATGCTCGCTTTATTGTTTTGCGTCTTAAAGATCTCAGCATTGAAGATTTTAAAGCTCAATTAGAACAATTATTTACTACACGCGACCGTCTGATCACCCAACATCCCAATGCGCAAATCAAAACAGGCGTGGCTTTTGGTCCTGAACTGTGGGCAAAACTTTATGACCAAGCTCCTGTGGGCTTTAAACAGTTAGAGCCGATTCAAGGTTCGTTTGATATGCCTGTTGTTCCTGCAGACGTACTGATTCATATTGCCAGTGCACGTGCCGATATCTGCTTTGCTTTAAGTCAATCATTCTTTGAAGGAATCCGTGACCAGGTCGAAGTGCTGGATGAGCGTGTTTGCTTCCGTTACTTTGATGGTCGTGATATTACCGGCTTCATCGATGGTACTGAAAACCCGCAATTCCCTGATGATCGTGCTGAAGTGGCTTTAATCGGTGAGGATGCTGGTATTTTCCAAGATGGTTCATTTATTTTCGCGCAGCGTTATGCGCATAACCTGGAAAAATGGAAAAAGCTTAAAGTTGATGCTCAAGAGCAAGTAATGGGTCGTACCAAGCTTGAATCGATTGAACTAGACGATGAGGTGAAACCTGCCAACGCTCATGTTGCTCGTACTGTAGTTGAGGATGAAGAAGGTGAGGAAATGGAAATTCTGCGTCATTCCCTGCCTTATGGTGATGGCCGTGGTGACCAAGGTTTATTCTTCATTGCCTATACTAAAGATTTAAACATTATTGATGCCATGTTAGAGCGTATGTTTGGTACATCAGGTGATGGTATCCATGACCGCTTACTGCATTTCGTGACTCCAATGGATGGTGCTTATTACTTTGCACCAAGTGAAGAGTTATTGGAAAAGGTTTTGGAAGGGTGAAAATAAAAAGCCGGCAGAAGTCGGCTTTTTTATTAATTTTTATAATTTTAAATTCCACAAAAAATCAAAAACATATTATTATCTTTTATTTAATACAACCATTAAATCCCTACTATCAATAAAATAAGAACTCCCAAATACCATAAATAATTATAAATATTTTTTTACTCTGTGAGGGATTTTATCATCCAACCCCATTTTTTTCATTTTATCAATATAAATTAAATAATTTTCTTTAGCCTTATTTTCATTTTTTAAAGCTTTATATACATCAGCCAAGTTCAAATAAGCAACTGTTCTATTTGGGTCAAGAAATATTACTTTATTTAATACTCTTAATGAGTCATTAAAGTAACCAAGATTGTACAAAAAATACCCAGAATCATTTAAATATCTGATATCACCTTTAGCATAACTATCCATCTGACAGTTAATATTTTCAACCACTTGTCCTATTTCAATTTTATCCTTATGACTTAGTTTTTTTAATTTTTCTGAGGGTAAAAAATAAATATTATCAATTCCATTTTTACCTCCCCCAACATCACTCATCCAAATAGGACTATTAGCATTCTGATTCCACTGACCATTACAAGTTCCAGTCACTATACTAGGTATAACATCTAATATAACCTTTGCATTATTATTGACCACTAAACACTCTGTTGAAGATTTATCAGATATGTCTAATATCACGGAATACTTAAAATTATATTTTTCGTAAGAATCTATAGCCGAAAATACACTATTAGACTTAATATTTAAATTTTCTTGTGGAATACCAGTACAATTTTTATAATTTTTTACATTTACTTCTGCATGAGATAAGCATCCTACAAATATAGAATCAATAAATAAAAAGGAATAAACTATTTTTTTAAATTTCATAATATTATCTCATGTTTTCTCTAATTCAGAAATTAGTTTTTTTGTTTGATTATACCTTTTAGCTGAATGAGTCATTGTTCCACGGTTTAGACCATAATAATCTAAAATTATTCTCTCATATTTTGAATGATTACCTCCCCATTCATTTGGGTTTTGAGGAACATTCTTATTGTTCTGAAAAAAATAATTTAAGGCCTCACCAAAATACCTAGTAACATGAGCTGGTCTATTAATAGAATGATCTAAGATTGTTGCTTTCCCTAGATTAGATTTTACATAATCTTTAATTCTGTATTCATAGGAAATTGTTTTTTCATTTTTGTTTTTTGCTCTATATTTAACAGGTTTTTTATTAATAAATAATTTTAATCTATCTATAAAATCTATAACTTGAATTTCAATAAATAATGGATGAGAAATACCTCCTATCATTGACTCAACAGGTGCACAATTTATTTTTTTACCAAATACTTCTTTGTTACAATTTTCTCTTATTAATTTTTTTAATTGAGAATTACTTAAACCATTATAAACTGCCTTTGCTGCAGAATCTTTATTTTTTGTAATTACCCATCCACATTTTTCAAATAAAGAGTTATACAATTCAGGGGATTTTTCTTTAAACTTATAAATTTGTTCAGGTAATTCACCAGTACCTGATGAATTTATTGTTTTTTGCATAGCTCCTGCTGTAATTATTTCACTATCATAACTTTGGACAGCATCAAAGTTTCCTTCATTTGGGGCTACAGCTAGTAATACAATTTTATCATTACGATCTAGTTTTCCATTTGTTATAAGTTCGTCCCATTTATCATATGAAGAAATTGTTTTTTCTCCTTTATAAAGTGGGCCAAAAACCCCATTATATCGCGTACATTGAACCTTACCTCTAAACTCTAGCCCACAACTATCCGCTTTAAGAGGAACATTAGTATTAGGATTATTTTTTTCTGTTTTTCCTTTTCCTATATCAACATCTAAATGCAACTTAATAGGTTGTTCTTTTATTCTTCTAGCATAATAAATAATAGGATCTAAAGGCTTTCCATCTGGTTTTAATACTTTAAATTGTAATTTTTGACCGATCATACTTTTTAATGGAAGCTTTGCTTTAGAAATATTATAAGTTTTTTTCTCTCCAGTTCTTAATATTATCATCTCAATTATCGTTTTTTCTATAATATAATCACTTCCATCCCGATCAACAATTGTAATAGTCGAGGTGCTTAAAAATTTTGAATAAGGCTCATCTAATTCAATTAAAATAGGCTTTTGTGTACCGTTACCAGAGTTTAAACACTTTTTTAAAATAAACTCATCTGCAGAAGTTAAAACTAAGAATTCTATATCCCGATTTGGTGAGGATTGGACTTGTATAAACCCCTTTTCATCTGTTACTCGTTCAAAACTTCTTCCCCCTTTGGGTCGTGTTTGGACAGGAAAGTTAGCCATTTCTTTTCCCTGACTATCTACTACTTGAAAAAGCGTAGTTACTAAATTTGGTTTAGGAAGTTTGATTACTATTGGATCATTTAAAGAGGATTTAATTGAAGAATTAATTATTTTAAAAACCTGATAGTCCTTTGTATTTAATGGTTTAGCTAAAATTTCTACAGTACGATTTGGCGAGGCTTGAAATATAAAAAAACCGTCCTTATCAGTTTCTTGTGGGTTTTCTCTAACTGAACCCTTATAGCGCGATTTTACTTGCAAATCTGAACAAGAACTTCCGAAGGCATCATAAAATTTTGATGTTATCGTTACTATATTACTCATAGCATATCCTCTTCAATATTAATTTCATTCAAATACTCTTCTTCTAACTCCACTTCCTCTAAAAGCTCATCAATATCATTTTCATTTATATATTCTTGAATTATATATGTTCTTAATGAATTAAATCCTAATGTCATAAAATCAGTTTCTTCGGAAGTGTAAAAGCGCAGAGAACTAATCTGGTTATTAGTATCTAATTTATTTTTCTTGTTTAAGATAAGATTTCCCTCTCTTTTATCAACAATAAAAATTTCTTTTTCTCCTTCAGAAGGGGTATTCCATTGATAATTAATTTTATTGCTAAATAAAGTTTCCATTTTTGGAAGGCTTATCTTCTGTTCAACTATATTTTGACCTTTTGCAAACAAATGCTGCCCCGCCTTACATTCAAACTTCCCACCAGTTGTACCAAAAACACCCTGCCCATTAATCTTTAACTGCGATCCACCAGCAGTCAGTACAATCTCTTTAGGACTGATAATTTCAATCTGATCTTCAGTTGAAATAATTTTAATTTGCTGACGAGCAATAGCTTCAATTGCATTATCTTGAGCTTGAAGCTCAACTTTACCTTTGGCTGCAATGGCTTTTAATCCCTGTTGGGCTGCAAATAAACTGACCTTGTCTTGGGCATGAGCAATTAAAGATTTCTGGGTGGAAAACTGAATACTATCCGCAGCACTGTGATTAATCTGCCGATCGGCTGATAAGTACAAATCTTCATGGGTTGAAAGTGCAATTGAATTTGGTGCACAAAGTACCATTAGCGCCTGTTTAAAAGTTTCTGCTTTACTTTGATCCTGCTGTTCAATTTGATCCAGAAAATTTTTCAGACCATCTAATGCCTCTAAAGGATCAGTTTGCTGGTTTTTAGCAATCTCACTTAAGGCCTGATTATTATTCAGACTCGATTCAAGCTGGCGTTTAGCAGGATTACTATTTAAGTGATTAGAATTCGCATTTTCCTGTTTATGTGTTGAAAGCAGTAGACCTGCACCAGCCCTAACCGCTCCCCAATGATCCGTCCTAAGCTCAAACCCTTCACCACGCCCCTCACTGCTTTCACCCTCTTTAGGATGACTTAAATTTCCTAGATTTAGCTGACTGGCACCATGACTACTTTGTAGCTGTGCACTGATCTGCATGGTCGTATCATCCAAACGGAGCTGATTAAAACCTGCGCCATTTATTTCCTGAGAACGGATACCACTCAGTTTTTTGGTAAATGGCAGTTTGCCTTTCACATCAAACATAGTCGGATGACGTTCAGCTTCATGGATACGCCCCACGACAAATGGCCGATCGATATCGCCCTCGAAGAAATCAATGACCATGATTTCACCAACACGTGGATGGAATCTTGCGCCATAGCCTTCACCAGCCCAAGGCGTCAGTACATCCACCCAGGCTGAGTCGCTGTCATTATCGTTGGCACCCGCACCGCCATCATGCTGATGATCCTCACTGCGAGTAAACAGAAAACGAACCTTGATCCGTCCCCACTCATCTACATAAATACGTTCGCCTTCGGGCCCGACTACTTTTGCGCGTTGTGGATGGGCCATAGGCCGGTGCTGTAATGGATGATACTCAGGTACGATTGGAATATGACGACGAACCAGATACAGCTCATTCGCTTGCCGTTCATCACCCAACACTTTCCAGCGACTGGACTGTATGAGCTGATCCAGCTGTAGCAAAATATCTTTGGGTAAATTATTCTGGTTATAAAAGTATTTGCCTAAAATTAAAAACTCGCGCTCATCGACCGGATGCTGATCAATTTCAGGATGATCATGGAGTTCAAACCAGTAACCGACTTGGGCATCACGTACACTACTACTGGCCTTAAAATATTTAGACTGTAGTGCATGATATTGATTCAGCTGCTGACTGAGTTTATCTAACTGAGCAGAACTGGCTGAAGTCGTCTGATTTTCTCCATTTAAGTCACTGGTCCAGGCCGGGCTAATGGTCCAGATATCTTCCAGATTTAAGCTTTGATTGTCCTGTATTTCACTATGCTGATGGGTGCTGAGCAGTATTGGGCTTTCACTCTGCGCCAGCTGATCCGCCTGCCAGCGCTGGGTTTGTACCATAGTTGGATTTAATGAGCGCTCTGCCAACAAACCGGTAATCGTGTCAAACGGTTCCGTGGCATGGCTACGATGAAAACGAATACTACGGCGTTTTAAAGCCTGAAAATGCTGCTGATCATCAATCAAACGTAGAATTTGTGGCTGAATGGTCTGAGCTGAAGCGGGAACAATGATTTCCTTTTCATCGATCAGCCAGTTAATGCCTTCACTACGCCATAAACGGGTCAGAAACTCATAATCCGTTTCATTGGACTGCATCACAAAAGGACGGACATCATAGTCCCGTGATAAACCTGAAGCATCGAAGCTCAATCGTGCTGCAAATAAGGAGCTACGTGCCTGCCATTCTTTAAATAAAATTTCAGTAATATCCAGAACGCTTTTATGCATAAACACACGGCTATTCCGGCGTTTATGCCATAAAGCTGTGGCATCCTGCATCGTCAGTTTATACAGGGTCAAAGAACCATCACTTTGCCCCTGACTGGCTGCAGTAATTAGTCCCGTCGTCCGGAACAGTTCACCACGGTCCGTGACCTGATCAACAGCTACCTGACAGCCAATAAACTGTTTTAATTCGAGATTCGCATGAGTTGAAAGACAGATTAACTCTGCCCGCAAGCCTTCATTGATCTGATGATGACCTTCAATGCGCTGGATAAAAAGATGAGAATTTAAAACTGGAGTAGAAAACTGGATATCTAAGGCACGGTTTTGCAGGTTCAGCCCGAGGCTATCAAGGAGAGTATGAATATTTTTTAGCATCTTCTAATTATTTTAAGCCAGATTATACAGATGATTTTATGAGAACAGTTCTTGGACGTCCAACATGCTTTATATTTCACATGACCACGGCTGGAGTTTTAGAGCTTAAGACCAACTGATTGCCTTGTAGTCCATATATTGTTTCTTAGTATAAATTTCTAGTTCATCTTTTATAACCTGATTGCTGCTTAAGCTCATCCTTCACCACCTTAATCGCTAGCTTATTTGTTGAGAAAAATAGATTAAATTTCACATAACAGTCAGAGGCATACGGAATATCGAAAACCTTCACGATTTTCAGCTCAGTCACAACGCTATATAAATGATGGATCGGATATGAGACACGTGCTTGCTAAATGAGATTTTTGCTGAGCAGAGTCAGATGCAAACTGGTCTATTTAAATATCTCAAAAAAAAAATGTAAATTCTTAATAAGGACAGTTTACACGTGCCACAATTAGGTGCATAATGCACCGCATTAGGGCGAGTTAAAATTATTCCTCAGCAGATATTTTAATTAACCCGCAAATTTTGGCGAAAAATCCCGATTTCTCTTAGAAATCGGGATTTTTTTTGTGGGTTAAATTTTTTATATAATATGATTCACAATAATATGCACCATTTTAGTGCTATTATTTATTTTAATATTACGGGATATTTCCTGTTTTTGTTTATAGGGTAACTTCAATTTTCAGATAAAAAAAAGCCCAACCTTGGGGAAAGCTGGGCCGATAAAAAAAATTGTGGAGAATCAAATCAGACAACTATAAACTCTGACCTGACCAGTCAATTATGTTAATTTTTCATACCAATGTAAAGCCGATTAAAACAGTAGAATTCATATTTCGTCTACTTATTGTACGATTATGGGCAAAATTTACATAAACTATACATTAATAGATATGTATCACATAAAAATTCATATTCTGTGATTAACTTGATACTTAATTACGTCATTTTTATACATTAAATTCGAAAAAGTGTGCATTTAAGAATTGTTTTTTTCTATTTCTTTAAATTTCTCAATTTGATTAAACAATTACCAGTTCTAAACTAAATCCCCTTGTTTCTATTATTTTTTATTGATCATTTTTTGCTTACCACGTTGTTTTATAGATATTTTTTATAAATTCATCTCATTAAGTATATTTAGTTTACTTTTCAAACAAAATAAGGGTTTAGACAAGACCCTTTCTACAATTGTCTTAGGCTTCATTGACTTAATAAATTGTTACAATACAATGACTGCTTGTTTTACCCCCTTTTTTGAAAAATGGTAATTATCATGAAAAAACTAGGTTTAGCCACTGCTTTATTATTAGCGATGACCGGTGCTCAAGCATATCAATTTGAAGTTCAAGGTCAATCAGAGTTCATTGATAACACTGTAAATGACAAAGACTTCACTGGCGCTGTTCAAGGTACTTACTACTTCAAAGATGTAGACGCTTCTAAAGGTCCTTTGGCTGAAGCTGCGTTCTTAAACCAAGCGTCTAACGTATCTGCTTCTTATACATATGGCGAATACGATGTTGATGGTATTGCAAATCAAACTTCTCATACTTATGGCGTGAAAGGCGAAGCTTACGTTCCGACTTCAGTTGTACCTGCTTACGCAAGTGCATCTTACAGCCACACCATTACTGATAACAAAGAACCTAATGTAAGTAATGACCAAGGTGATCGTTATGCATTAGAACTGGGTGCTTTAGTTGCGCCTAACTTCCTGTTTGCTGTAGGTTATACCAGCGTTGCTGACCAAGTGTCTTATGATGCTTTCAACAGCTTCAACAATGGCGTTGCTAAATCTGCAATCGAATCAAATACAATTGGTCAAGACCAAGACGCGATCACTGCACGTACTAAATACGTAGGTGCGATTGATGGTACTAACATGTCTATCGCTTTCGATGCTGGTCTTGTATACGGTGACGAAGTTGCTTATAACCTAGGTACGACTCTGTATGTAACACCTAAACTAGGTGTGGGTGTTTCTTACCTTGAATCTGATCTTGCTGATCTTAACCAAGCAATTGGCGCAAACGTTAGCTACTTCATTACTCCAGCTGTTGCAGTAGGTGCTTCATTCGTTGATGTTAATGCGAAAGAATCTGCACGTGATACACAAACTGTTGGCTTAAATGCTAAATTCCGTTTCTAATCTCGAATTAGATTCCGAATACAGAAAAAGGACGCTTTAGGCGTCCTTTTTTATGGCTCTGATTTTTTATTGGGTAAATGGGAAATATATTGCAGTCCGACCAGGCGTGAGACAATCAGCGCCAGATACATTACCCCAAAAAACATTTGAATCATGGTCAGCATGCGGGCTAACGGACTCACCGGCATGGTATCTGCCAGGCCGGTCGCAGATTGCACGCTAAAGCTTAAAAATAGTAAATCCAGCCAGGGCTGATGGGCCTGAAGATCCGGATCGGCAAAGCTATAGGGAATGAGCAACTGGCAAATACTGTATAAAAAGGCAAATCCCCAAGCCATCAAGGTAAAGGCCGCACCGGCAGCAAACAGTTCGTCCTTGGTCAGATAACGGTCATGAAACATGTAACGTAACAGACCATAGGAAGCACTGAAATACGCACCCGCTTCAAAGGCATGGGCAGTGATTAAAATCCAAGGCTGTTTGACGCCTAATAAAACCAGCGATGAAAAGCATAATGCACCTGTTACGAAAGTCAGGCCCAAGATCTTAAAAACCGGGGTCTGTCGAATTACGCGGGCAATCACCAGCAGCACCAGCACGCCCAAAACCCAGGTGGCTGCCCGATAAGGGGCATATTCATAACTGATCACGGAAAGAGTTAGGATAATAAATTGCAGGCACAACAGCCAGGCAGAAGGCAGACGTTTAAAGGTGGTCCAGCACAGGTGTAGAGCTTGCTTCATTTGATCCTTCTTCTGGCAATGCCTGTTTATATCGGCAACTTTATTGTTATGTCTTCAATCTAACATGTAATTTTCACGCTATGCCAGATTGCTTTGTATCAAAATGATGTTTTTATACAGAGCGAAGCTTCTCATTTTTCTATTGTTAAAAAGGGATGCATTTAGCATCCCCTCCTTTTTTGTATTTTCAGAATAAGAACGACAGCCTTAACGCACCATGCTCAGGAAATACAGGTGTCGTTCATATTGGTCCAGAATATCCTGTAACAGATCCTCTCGGGTCCACTCCATCACATCATAATTTTGTCCGCCCTCATTCAGGAAGACTTCTGCCTGATAATAGCGATTGGCTTCATCCTCAGGGGTCGACATAAAACTTGGCGGCAAGGTTCGACGTGCCACCACCGCATAAACAAAATTGGCTTCTTTCTGATGATCAACCCTTAAACATAGACCATGCTCGATTTCTTCGATCACCACACTATGCTGACGGCGCTGAAACTCTTTCTGAATACTTAAAAATGCCTGTTTCACTTCAGACTGGATATACTCTTTTACCACAGGTTCATCATGAGGATAATGCATAATCAAACCCAAACGCTGCTGCCAGCTACGTGGATTGTGAATTGCACGAGGGGTAATCCGGGCATCCTGCAAGGCATGCATTTTCATCACCTCCAGATGCAAAGCCTTAATCAGCCCCCAGCTTATGACCAGCATAATGACAGTAAATGGCAAAGCACTGAGCATAGTCGCAGACTGCAGTGCAGCAAGCCCGCCGGCATAGAGCAAGATAATGGCCAGCAATGCCATCAGTACGGTCCAGAATAAACGCTGCCAGGTCGGAGACTGGTCGGTTTTTGCAGTGAGATAGTCCGTTACCAAGGCACCGGAGTCGGCGGAGGTGACAAAGAACAACATGACCAGCAGTGTAGCCACCACACTCATCAGCCCGGAAAGAGGCAAGCCATTCAGGAACTCAAATAAAGCCACTGAGGAGTCACGCTGTACAGCCTGCATTAAACCAGTATTGGCTTCATGCAGAATGCTATGCAAGGCTGCATTGCCCATAAAGCCCATCCAGATCAGGGTAAATCCGGTAGGAATCAGCATGACGCCGACAATAAACTCACGTACGGTACGGCCGCGCGATACCCGGGCGATAAACATGCCCACAAAAGGAGACCAGGAAATCCACCAGGCCCAGTACATGATGGTCCAGCCCCCAATCCAGCCACTTGGTTGGTAGGCATACAGGTTAAAGGTCATGTTAAAAAAATTCGAGGCATACTGACCGACATTTTGAATCGTGGTCTGCAGCAGATAAATCGTAGGCCCAGCCAAAAATACGAATAGCAACAGGCCCAGGGCCAGCACCAGATTGATCTCGGATAAACGCTTAATCCCTTTATCCAGTCCAAAAAAGACCGACAAAGAGGCCATAGCACTGACCACAATAATCAAAATCGTCTGCACTGGGATACTTTGCTCGACCCCAAACAGATAATTCAGGCCTGAGTTAATCTGGGTG